>JAAZIF010000009.1 GCA_012510335.1 Methanomicrobiales archaeon
GGCAACACCGACTCCTCAACCTCTTCAAACGTCACGTTCCCGGCAGTGCCGGTGTTGTTGAAGGTGTTCGCCGAGACCGTGAGGTTCTCCAGGACCGACCCGGCGCTCGTGACGTCCCCGGCACTTATAACAGCGTCACGCCTTATGACGGCGTCTCTCCCGATCCTGACCGTGCCGCCGGTGACGAGAACGTTCGTCGCGTTCCCGTTCACCTCGATATTTCCCCCGGCGGCGAGTAACTTCCCGCCGATACCGCCGTTTATGATCAGGGTGCCTCCCGCAGCTATGACGTCGCCCCGGACCGGCGCATTCACCGTCACGCTACCCCCGGCGGCGGTCAGGCTCTCGACCGGGGCGTTGACGATCACGGATCCGCCCGACGCGATCAGATCGTCGGGGATCGGGTCCGTGATCACCACCTGATCCCCGCTCACGAAGGTGAGCGCCTGAACTCCCGCCGGGATGAGCAGCAGGCCCAGTATGATCACTGCCAGATTCTTCATGGGAGGGGAAAGGGTTCACGCCCATAAAAAAAGGTTCGTGTGAGGAGGTGCCGGGGCCCCGGCACCCACCCCGCAGAGAAGGGATCGATCCGGGGTTGGAAAAGAACTACAATGCTTATATTCGAGCGAGGCCATACAGTAAGGCAGAAGAGGATACAGACATGGGTGGCGTAAAAGACTCTACATACATTGATGTCAAGAAGGCACTTGCCCGGCGTTTCTCTCCCCGCGATGGGTGGCAGTTTGCGTGGTTCCCGACCTACGGCAGTGTGCAGCCGGAGTGCGTGCTCTCCCGCCGGATCGCCGGCAGGACGGAGCGGGTGGTCGTGAGCACAAAGATGGCGCCTGCGATCCCGGAGGATACCATCGCGGAACTCCAGAATCAGCGCCAGGCGCTCATCGAGAACGATATCGCCGTCGATAAGGCTGTCCTGGTCGTACCAACCGGGGCGAAGGTCTCTGGAGTCCCCGAAGGGATCGATGTCCTTGAGATGGGCACCTGGCAGGTGATCGGCAACCGCATCATCTGGTCAAAGAACATCGAGCGCAACGAGTTCCTCCAGAAAGAACTCGAGAAGAGGAGCCCGGCGTAAGACCCCACTGAGTTCCTCAAAATTTTTTTCTTACATCCCGAAATCAAATAACGTCGTCCGCGTCGGATCGACGTCATGCCAGTCCCACCCGAGCGGCTCTATGATCCGCGAGATGGGGCCCCTGAGCGTCCTATCGAGCATCATCTCCCAGTCGACGACAAACTCGGGCGGCACCTGGTCGGCATACTCGAAAGAGATCACGTCAGTCCGCGGGTACCTCGCGGTGACGGTCTTTATGTAGACGCGTTTTGGTTTGCTGCCCCGCTTGAAGTCGGTCCCGAGGTACTCGTTTGAATACTTCGCTCCCCTGATATGGGCATCCTCGGTCTCGTAACTATCAAGGTTCTTCCCGATACCGCCCGGGATACCGACCTCATCGAGAGAGTACTCCCCGCGCCGGTACCGCCTGATGACATCGCGCAGGTAGGCCTGCACCCCCTCAAACGCATCACCGCGGAGGATCATCTCGATGACGTCGTGCTGCACCTCCCGGGTTACCTGCGGTGAGTCGCTCCGACGGATCTCAAACCCGACAACGTCGACCTCATCGACGTCTTTTCCCTCCTTCCAGATCAGGTGCCCGGCGTATCGCTTCTTCTTGCCGGCCTGGAAGAAACGGCGGTAGACCTTCTCGAACTTGATCGAGAAGTAGTGTTTCTCGGCAGCGAGCTCCTGGAGCGCAAAGTCACCGTAACTCGCGTTCAGGCGGGCCTCTATCGCCCGCGCCTTTGCGATGGTCTCTTCAAGGCTCCCGGGTGGAATCTCTACCATGCATGAGTCGGTGTCGCCGTAGAGGACCGTGTAGCCGAGGCTGGTGATGAGATCGCGTGTGTGTCTTATGATCGCACGCCCTACCGATGTGACGGCCGACCCGATCTCGCGATCGTAGAGCCTGAACCGGGGGTAGCCGGAGACCCCGTAGTAGGAGTTCATGATCACCTTCAGGACGTTCTGCTGGAGGTCGTAGAGGACGTACTCCGGTGACCCAAAGGGATAGGTGTTTCTGAGGCGCTTGCGCTCGTCCCGTTCGCTGAGGAGTTCTGAGAGGATGCTCCTTGTCAGTCCGTCCGGCTCCCGGGAGAACCGGACGCCGTTAGGCGCCCGCAGTTCCCCGTCCGGGTTCTTCGTCTCGGGCGATGCGTTGATCGTCATCATCGCCATCGGGTAGAGCGATTTCAGGTCGAGGACAACGACGTTCTCCCGGAGACCGGTGGCGGGATCAAAGACGGTCGCCCCCTCAAACTCATCCCCGGCGGCAAACCTCTTCGAGGGGAGGATGAACCTGCCCGACGCCTTGCGCAGGACATAGATATCGATGACGTTTGAGGAGTTCAGCGTCCGGTCGAGCGGGCACCCGACATACCGGGCGATCTCGCGGTAGAACTCGATGATGTTGTTCTTTCTATCGATACCGACGCAGAGCTCGACGTCGCGGTGGTTGTACTCCACGAGCCGCGCAAGGTCAGACCGCCAGAGAGCGGTGATCGTCCCGCTGTAGCGGACCTTTGTCTCCCCGAGTTCCTCCTCAGCGATCGCGTCGAGCCGGTAAGACTCCTTCTGGGCCTGGTGCATCTTCCGGTAGGCGCCGAGGAGGTCGAAGATCGACCGTCCTCTGACGGCGTTTCGCGTCGTCTGCCCCGGGAGGCGGGCGAGATCCTCACCGCGGAGCCCGAGCACCGCCATACGCTGCAGGATGTAGGGGATATCGAACTCAACGAAGTTCCAGCCGGAGAGTATATCGGGATCGCGCTCCCTGATGTAGTCGGAAAGCCCCCGGAGCATCGCCGCCTCGTCCGGGAACCGGATGACCCGGTGTTCCCTATGGAGGCTGAACTCCGGCGCATCGCCCGACGCCCCGCCGGGCGTCCAGAGGAGGGTCGTGTAGTCCTCATCAAACGAGTCAAAGCAGGTGACGCATATGATCGGATCCTGGCCCGCCTCAGGGAAACCCCGCTCATCCACGCACTCGATATCCATGATGCATGTCCGGGCTGGAGCCTTGATCCCGGCCGGCGCAACTTCGCGGTAGTCGATTACGGATGCGCCGGCAGGCAGCTCCATGCCACCGGTGAGGCCGCAGTCGATCATGAACCGGGTGGCGAACGGTATATCCGCCTCGTAGTGTAGGTAGCGATCGCGGACGTCGCGGACGTCGCCGGGGCGCCGGGTGTAGAGTCGGCGCAGCGCATCGCCCTGTATGGAGCGGTAGGTTGTGCCGGGCTCAACATCGACATCCTGCGGGAGAGGCTTCCCGTCAACCTGATCGGCGGGCGCGTAGAAGTAGGGGCGAAAGCCGGTCACATCGACCCTGACGGCTCTCCCGGAGGCATCCCGGCCGAATACATGGATGACCGGGATATCCGGGCCGATGCTGTACTCCACCTGGTCAATACCGATCCGGGCCATTCCAAAGTCGCTGAGTGTGGTGTCTGTGCGGGACTCAGTCATCAAACCTCCTGCAGAGTTCCCGCACAAACGCTCCCGCTCCTGCCATCTTCTCCTCTTCCCAGGGGTCGAGGCTCCACTCCTCTATATCGATAACCCCCTCGCGGCCGATCCGGGCGGGTACGCCGAGCGAGCAGCCGGAGAGGCCGTACTCGCCGTCGAGCACGCACGAGCAGGAGAGCACATCGCGCCGGTCTTCAAGGATCGCGCGCACCAGCATCGTGATGTGGTATGCAGGGCCAAAGACCGTGCCGCCCTTACCGCGGATCACCTCCATGCTCGCTCCCCGCATCCGGGAGAGGGTTGCTTCCCGCCCATCGATCCCTGCGTGGTCGCCGGTCATTGAGAAGAGCGGCACCTGGTGCTCACCGTGCTCACCGAGCACCCAGGCGGGCCCGGGGATCTCTGCCTCGCGGAGGAGGGCAGCAAAACGGGCGCTATCGAGCTGGCCGCCAAACCCGATGCATCTCCTCCGATCGATGCCCATCATCTTCCAGAGGCCGTAGTTGTTTGCGTCCACGGGGTTTGTTATGGTTATGACGATCCCGGAAAACCCCTGCATGTGCCTGCCGCAGCGTCTCACCACAGGGATGTTGGCCTCAAGGAGGTCGGCCCGGGTCTTTATGTCCGGCGTTCTCGGGGTGCCTGCCGCGAAGATGAATATATCGGCGTCCCGCATCGCCGCCGTGTCGGTGGAGAGAGTGACATCGATGCCCGTATGTTGCAGGTCGAGAATCTGTGCCCTGAGGATGGGTTCATATGCGTCGTAGAGGATGATCTCATCGGCGAGGCCGAGCGCGGCGGTGAGAAACGCAGTCTCGCCTCCCACCTTCCCTACACCTAAGATTGCAAGCGAGGTCATAAGTATCGTCCTGAATAGAGGTAAAAGGCTGTGCGGCTGATCTGGCCCTGCTGCACGGGGGATAGCGGCCGGGCAGGGAAAAGGGCAACCCTGCCGTCTTCCGTTCCGGTATAGGAGCTCCGTTGAGGGGACAGGTAATTCTTCTTCATTATACTTGGCGCGAGGGTATAATAATACCTCACTCCTACCTCTTTTCAATGGTTGCGCTTTATCCAGGCCCCACCGAGGTCGGCGGCATCCGACTGAAGAACCATCTCCTGCTGGCTGCCGGCATCCTCGGGACCACCGGTGCGTCACTCGCCCGCATCCTCGCTAACGGCGCCGGCGGCGTGGTCACGAAGTCCATAGGTCCAGACCCGGTAGAAGGGCACCCCGGGCCCTGCCTGATCGTCGTCGATGGCGGAATCATCAACGCCATGGGTCTCCCGAACCCCTCGGCCGCGTTCGTGGATGAACTGGCCGTCCTGCAGGATGAACCGGTTGTTGTGAGCATATTCGGGGGGACGCCGGAGGAGTTCCGGATGGTCGCAGGCTGGTTTGCCGGTATGGCATCCGGGCTTGAACTGAACCTCTCCTGCCCTCACGCGGAGGGTTACGGGGCTTCCATCGGGAGCGATCCTGCCCTTGTGGAGGAATGCACGAGGGCGGTGGCCTCGCTCGGGGTTCCGACGTGGGTAAAACTCACCCCGAACGTCGCTGATATTGCCGGGATCGGGGCGGCAGCGGAGCGCGGCGGGGCGGATGCGATCGTCGCGGTCAACACTGTCAAGGCGATGCGGATATCGACGTCACTCCGCCGGCCGGTGCTTGGAAACCGGTTTGGTGGTCTATCGGGAAAAGCGATCTTTCCCATCGCGGTCCGGTGCGTCTACGAGCTCTACGAGGCCTGTTCCATACCGATCATAGGGTGCGGCGGGATCTCCAGTGCTGACAACGTCATCGAGATGATGATGGCCGGCGCAGGCGCCGTCGAGATAGGGAGCGCGGTAATCGATGATATCGGCATCTTCTCCGCGATCGCGAGGGATCTCTACAGCCACGACGGCATCGATGCGTGCGAGATCGTGGGGTGTGCCCATGGATGAGCAGATGCCAATCGGGGTTACGATACAGGAGATCATCCAGGAAACGCCGTCGATCAGGACGTTCGTCTTCGACCGCGAGATCGTCATGCGACCGGGCCAGTTCGTTATGGTCTGGGTGCCGGGCGTCGATGAGATCCCGATGGGCCTCTCCTCCCCGTCATCGATCACCGTCCAGGAGGTGGGAGACGCGACCGGCGCCCTCTTTGCCATGCTTGAAGGCGACCGGATCGGGATCAGGGGTCCGTACGGGAACGGCTTTGCGGTCACCGGGAGGACTCTCGCCATCGCCGGCGGTGTCGGCGTCTCCCCGCTGCTACCGCTCGCCGTGGCCGGAAGGGTCGATACCTTCCTCCTCGGTGCCCGGACGGCCTCTGAACTCCTCTTTGTTGACCGGATAGAGGAGATGACCACGCTCCTGGTCGCGACCGACGACGGCACCGCCGGCCACCATGGGTTTGTGACCGATCTCGTATCGAGGGTGGATCTCGCCGATTTCAGCCACATCTGCGTCTGCGGCCCCGAGGGCATGATGATGGCGGTACTCGGCATCCTCGACCTGGAAGGGTGTGCAGGGAGGGGGCAGTTCTCCCTGAACCGCTACATGAAGTGTGGGGTCGGTCTCTGCGGGTCATGCTGCATCGATCCGGACGGTCTCCGGGTCTGCCGGGACGGCCCGGTCTTCTCCGGGGATATGCTGCTCAGGAGCGAGTTCGGACGATACGCACGCGACGCGAGCGGCCGGAGGTACGGGGTATGAGGGGCCGGTGCTCATCCTCGACCGCTCCGGTCTCCCGGGCAGGCGGTCAGGCGAGGAAATCCTCCTGAGGCCTGAAGAGGAGATTGAAAACCTTCTCAAACCACCCGAGTATCTGCGAGATGGGTGAGGGCTCCCCGTCCGGGGGCAGGGGAGTCACTTCTGCCGCTACACCGGCGATGCCGGCCGCGGGAATGGTCACGTTGCCTGCCGGGTTCTCACGGGATCCGGTCTCGTTTACCGCGATCTTCTGACTCCCGCCGGCGTGCAGCGCCGCATCTCTTGCAAAGAGGTGGATGGAGTGGTCGTTGCACCCGATTACGAGGAGCGAGCCGCCCGGAGTTGCCGCGATCGACTCCGCGCGGCCGTCGAGGGAGATTGTCTGAACCCTGGCCCCGGAGCGGTCGAGGACGAGCACCGACCTGCCTGATGCAGCAAAGACCGTTCTTGCCTCTTCAGTCAGGGCTGTTGAGAGGACAGCGTCCTCGGCGGGATATTTCCAGAGATGCTCGCCCTCCCCTGTGGAGAGGTAGACGCACCGGTCAACTGATCCTGCAGCCACGAACCGGCCATCGGGGCTGAGGGCGATGCCTTTCACGTACTTTCCGGTTCCGTAACTCCAGGACTCCCCCTGCCGGCTGTTGAGGTAGTAGACCCCCTGGTCCTCACATCCTGCCGCGATAACGCGCCCGTTTGAGGATATAGCGATGCCGTAACTGTCGGTTCCCATATCGTAGTCCCAGAGCATCTCTTTGTTAAGGTCAAATATGTAGATCGCGCCGTTGTCGCACCCGGCAGCGATATGCGCGGCCCCGGAGGAGAGGGAGACACTGTGGTAGATAAACGTCGTCCTCTCGGTCCAGAGCAGGTTTCCGCTACTATCAAAGAGGTAGAGTTTGTCGGCAGCGACACCCACATGCGATCCTTCAGGCGATATACCGACACCGTTCACCCGGGAACCGACCGTGGCCCTCCAGAGCACGTCTCCCTCCCGGTCCAGGAAGTAGACCGTTGAACCGGCGCCGGCGACGATCGCAACGCCATCCTGTGAGATTGCAACGGAGCTGACGGCACCGCCGACCCCCATCTCCCAGAGAGGGGCATACGCCACATCCGCAGCGGTGGCAAAACCACATAGGGCAGGTATCATGCAGCAGAAGAGGAGGAACAGTATAGGGCGTCTGCCGGAATCGCCCCCTCCTCCTGGACTGGAACTGGCTGACGACATCTCCCCCGGTGACATCAGCCCCTGACTATTCAGATATACTATTTATAAGTTTTGGACACGCGTAGCGTCTGCCTCCCCGATGGAGCGCCGGCATCCGCCAGGTGCGGATGGAGAGAAATAGCACCTGAGTTTTTCGCCTGTTCAATGTGATTCCTGCC
>JAAZIF010000157.1 GCA_012510335.1 Methanomicrobiales archaeon
CCACACCCACAGATGAAGTGACACCCACACCCACAGATGAAGTGACACCCACACCCACAGATGAAGTGACACCCACACCCACAGATGAAGTGACACCCACACCCACAGATGAAGTGACACCCACACCCACAGAGGAAGTGACACCTACACCACCGGCGGAGGGCATCGACCTCCAGCTCTATGACGGCTGGAACTTCGTCTCCATCCCGCGACCGCTCTCTGGGGGCAACAACACCGCGATGGCGGTCTTCGGGGAAGTCGACACCGCCGGCCGACCGATCTACACCTACGCCCAGGCGACCGGGTTTGAGCCTCTTGGCGCGGATACGATCCTGGAAGTCCTCGACGGATACTGGGTCTACTCAAACGGAACCGCGACCCTGCGGCTGATCCTCAGCACCGATCCGGTGACCGTCCCCGCGGCAAAGACACTGAGCCCGGGCTGGAACGCTATCGGCTACTCCGACCTGACACCGTCGAGTGCAAACGAGACGCTCGCGTCAGTGGAAGATGGCTGGGTCTATGTCCTCGGCTACGACGCACAGAATCAGGAATACCAGCCGGCGCTCATCAACGACCAGATCGGGCCCCGGGGGGAGAACCAGAATCTCTTCCCCACCGAAGGCTACTGGCTGTTCATGCGCACTGATGGCACACTGGCTGCCATCAGCACCTGACCTTTTTTTGTATGAGGCGGTGGGATGACACGCGAAGAAGAGGAATGCCATCAGATCGCCCGGGGCAGAGACCGGTTCTCAAGGGACCGCGGTAGATGCGCCGGCGATCAGGCTGCTACCTTATCTATCATGTAGCCCGCGGTGCCGAGCGCGGCGATAAAGACTACCAGCGCCATAACATACGCGAGCCCCTCCACCCCGGCCATCAATGAAGGGAGCATCACCAGCAGGATGATAAAGAGCACCAGGCATCCGAGAGCGGCCAGCACCTCAAGAACCCGTTGATTCATGTACAGGGGTGGGATGCGGGGAGGTATATCTCTACCTATAGATCCCGCGGAGGAGTCCGCACATATTATGAGAGGCGCCCGGCAACCCTTCCCTCATGGAGAGAGATGATGCACTGGCCCTGCTCCGGCGGTATGTGGAATCCCCGTCACATATCATACACAGCCTCGCCACAGCAGCCATCATGAAGAAGATCGCCGAACACCTCGGCGAGGACGCCGATACATGGGAGATCATCGGCCTCCTGCACGACATCGACTACGACCTTGTCCGGGGCGACATGGACCGGCACGGCATCGAGGGGCGCTGTATCCTCATCGAGAGCGGCGTCAGGGAAGAGATCGCGGATATAGTCATGCGGCATAACCACACGCTCTTCGGGGATTACGAGCAACCTGTCGAGATCGCTCTCCAGGCAGCTGACAGCGCATCAGGCCTGATCATAGCCTGCGCCCTTGTGAAGGGCGGGGCGATCAGCGAGGTCACACCCCGGACGGTCAGGAAGAAGTTCAGGGAGAAGTCATTCGCCGCCGGCTGCGAGCGCCACAGGATCCGGATGATCGAACCCCTCATGGACCTGGAGACGTTCTTCCTCCTCGCGATCGAAGGGCTCACCGGGATCCGTGACGATATCGGCCTTACCTGAGCGCAACTCTTATGGAGCGGCAGGAATGAGGATAAGATCATGATCTCAGAAGACCGCGCGCGCGTGATCGCGCGCATGGACCAGGCCGTGGCGCTGCTCGCCGGGAGGATGGACACCCGGCTCATCCCCGAGGTCGGTATGAACATCGTCTACGCCCTGCCCGACGCGCGGGATAGAGACGATGTGGCGGGGGTTCTCGGGCGGATCGTAAGACTCGGGGATGCGGTCCACCCCGTCGGGGAGATTGTGTTCGGGGCAAGCGACCACGTAGCCCGGATCGTGCTTACAGCCATGCGCTTTGATCCACGGATCAGGAGCGCGGCAAACATACGCTTCTCTGATGCGATCCTCCTTGAGATGGAGAATCTAATGTTTGAGATCTGCTCGTTTGACCGCGCAAAAGAACCACCGGGCGTGCAGACAATGGACTGGGGCGTCGCCTCCTGCTGCAGGGATGGTGTGCCCGACGTCATCTACGACCGGGGAGCTACTGGAAAAGAACCGATGATCAGGGTGCTCGGGGAGGATCCGGTGGCGGTTGCACAAAATATTCTTAAACTGTCGAGCCGCATTAGTTATGCACAATCGTAAGGGAAGGTCCACATGGGAATAAAGCCATCATATATAAAAAACCTCGGCGAAGAACTCCTCATCAAGCATAGGGAGAGGTTTAGCGGGAATTTCGATGAGAATAAGCACGCCGTCACCGAAGTTGCCACAGTCGAGAGCAAGCGTGTCAGGAACAGGGTTGCCGGGTATATCTCAAGAAAGATAAATACAAGGAAGCGGTAACCCTCTAGTATGTTTGAGGGAATCCTTCCAGCAATTATCACTCCTTTTCACCCCGACTCCGGAGCGAGTCTCGATATCGGAGGGTTACGGTCCAATATCGAGTTGATGCTAGAGCGCGGGGTCCACGGCATCGTGCCCTGCGGGTCGACCGGGGAGGCCGCAACGCTCACGTTCGAGGAGCATGAGCAGGTAGTTCAGGCAGCCGTCGAGATCGTCGGCGGACGGGTGCCGGTGCTTGCCGGAACCGGCTCGAACAACACCGAAGAGGCCCTTCGCCTGACCCGGTCTGCGCTGGATGCCGGCGCGGACGGGGGCCTGGTCATCAGCCCGTACTACAACAAGCCAAACCGTTCCGGTCTCGTCAGGCACTTCACGAAGATCGCCGACCTCGGGCTACCCATCATCCTCTATAACGTTCCTGGCCGGACAGGACAGAACCTCCAGCCTGATCTGGTGGTGGAACTGGCCCGGCATCCGAACATCATCGGGATCAAGGAAGCAAGCGGAGACATCACCCAGATCTCGCGTATCATCGAGGAGACGCGGGATGAAGACTTCGTCGTGCTCTCCGGGGACGACGCAATGACCCTCCCGGTCCTCGCCCTGGGGGGCGCGGGCGTTATATCGGTCGCCGCCAACGTCGAACCCCGCCGGATGGCGCAGATGTACGAAGCCTACCGCGCAGGCGACCTCGACCGCGCGCTGGATCTGCACTTTGAACTCTCCCCGCTCTTCCGGGCGATGTTCATCGACACAAACCCCATCCCCGTGAAGACGGCGGCAGGAATCCGTGGGATGGCTGCGGGGCCGGTCAGGCTGCCGCTCGACGCGCTGGACGAGGAG
>JAAZIF010000158.1 GCA_012510335.1 Methanomicrobiales archaeon
CGGGTGCGACCAAGCATCAAATTGAGAAACGCAAGCAGGGGTTACCCGGGGCCGGTGCGATGCTACCATATATTTGATGGAAGAACTTCCGGTTTGCTCTCTCGATGCTGTGAAAGGCACGTCATCCAGTCCGTAGCGCCTGGGTAGAAGGGCATCATCTCATCCGGTTCTCCGCCGGGTTGCCGCGCCCTGGCGGATGGTCACCCGGGTTCCAGCCAGATGAATTCTCAGAGTGATGATACGATGCACTAGAAAAAAATGATCAGGGCCTGATCAGCTGGTAGAGTTTACCGTAGATCATCTGGCCCTTCCGCTTCCGGTGGCGCTCCCCAAGGTCTCCCTCGTAGAGGGCAAACTGCCCTTTAGTACCGTCTACCTCGAGATCGACGTCCTGGCGGTATGCAAACCCTGGCATCATAACATCGATATCTCCAAAGACATAGATCTCGCCTTCCACCATCTGGCCGCCGAGGCGACTCTTCGCGTCGCCCTTGATGATGATCTTCCCGCCTTCAGCGTGGGTGGCTACGTGGACATCGACGTTGCCGCCGACGACGATCTCGCCGCCGTTCATGAAGGTGCCGAGATCGCTTCCGGCGTCGCCTTTAACGACGATCTTCCCGCCGGCCATGCCGCGCCAGTCTCCGCGGTACGCGGAGCCGAGATAGTTCCCGGCGTTCCCGTTGATGATGAGCTCACCGCCTTTCATGCCGGTCCCGGCAAAAGCGTCGACGTTCCCGTTCACGGTGATTTTGCCTCCTACCATCCAGGAACCGACGTACATATCGGCGTTGCCGTTGACGAGAACCTCGCCTGCGGTCATCTTCATGCCGATGTACTTGACCCGGGAGAGGTCGCCGTTGACAACGACCTTTGTCTCCGCCGCGGTCGCTCCAGCCCGCCCGGAGACCTCAAAGAAATCTCCGAGCCGGTGCTCCTCCCTTCCTATGTAGACGGGTAGATCAGCGATCTCTTCAGCTTTCTTCCCCGCGAGCGCATCGGGACTGATGCAGTCAGCCTCGAGATAGAGCCCGGGCTGCTTCGTTATGGTGAGTGTAACTGTCTCCATTCTCTTCTCACCTCACTCTGTGGCATCAACCTCAATCACGTAGGGGTTCGGCACGTAGTGGTGACCGCTAACCTCGTAGTTGTTCAGGGTGACGGTGTAGTAGCGGAGGAACTTCTCCTTGACGTCACGCATCACCTGCGGGTTCTCATTCACCCTGGCATTCACCCAGAGTGTCCGCTTATTGCCGTTCGATATGATATCGTGGTCGTTGATGATATGCACCCCGGTCTTGAATAGATGCTCAGCGTTCGAGAAGGCATCCTCGATATCA
Organism: Methanomicrobiales archaeon; assembly: GCA_012510335.1. GTDB lineage: Archaea > Halobacteriota > Methanomicrobia > Methanomicrobiales > Methanoculleaceae > Methanoculleus. The sequence goes on from JAAZIF010000158.1 coordinate 1,341, forward strand.
TCCGGCGCATAAGGTTCGTTCGGGTTGAAGTCAAATACCACGACGTCCGCCGCAAGTCCGGGCGCAAGCCCGCCACAGATCTCACTAAGACCGAGTGACTTTGCCGGCCCCGCCCGGGTCATCTGCGCGATCTCATAGAGATCGATCTCGCGGTCGATGCCGGCGAGGTTGGTGGCCTCGATGACCTTATCCCTGTGCTTGAAGGCATTGAACTGCTCCTCCCGCGCCTCCTGGCTCATCAGCCACTTCATGATCCTTGGATAGCGGGTGAACGGCCCGGCGTTCGGGTGATCGGTGGTCATGAAGATCCGCATCGGATCCTTCGCGAGCAGCGCGAGTTCAAGACCGATGCACCACTGGATGGCACAGACCTTGATGTTCGGGCTGTAGACATACGGCACGATGCCTGCGGCGGTCTCGAGTTCCACGTCGGCGTTTGCCCACTTCAGGTGGTTGAGCTCTGTGAGATGGTGCTCAAACGGCCCGTCAGCTGTCATGGTCGTGGTCTCATCGAGCGTCACCGCACCCATATCGATGGTGATGTTGTCGTGAGAGTTCACGTAATCCATGATCTCCTTCGCCTTGGAGTCCATATTGCCCCAGTTGTCACCACCGTAAGCGTGGAACTGAACATGGGTGTGGTGCATCACCTGATCCCGGCCAAACGAGCCCTCTGGCCTGATACCCTCCGAGAGCTTGAAGGTGTCGAGCGTGGTCGTGTAGTTGCCGGGATTCCCGAGATTGTTCGTATGAATATGCATCGAATGCGGGAGACCCAGGTACTCGTTCGCCTCGATTAAGCCCTTTATGATCTGTGCCGGCGTGATGTCGAAGTAGGGAACCGGGTCATGAACGTTCTCACAGTTCAGGCCCCAGCCCCATGCCTCGGTGCCGCCGGGGTTGACGACCTTGACCGCATAGCCCTTCGTTACCCGCAGGAGCCAGGCGATGTAGGCAGCGGCGTTCTCGATCTCGTTGTTCTTGAGGTACTCGAGCACAAACCAGTTGTTGCCGAAGACCGGGTATGCGCCCTGGTCGATGATCGGTGTATCCCGCATCTCCTCGTGGGTGTGCCGGGCATACAGCGGCGGCATGGCTGCTTCCATAACGGTTGTGTACCCCATGCGGGCGTAGTTGTAGCCGGTCCTGATGGTAGTCGGCACCGAGAATCCACCCTGCATCCGCTCGACACCACGACCGGGCCGGGTATTGAATAATTTGTCCTCAGGCCGGAAGTTCCGGCCGATGTTCACCTTCGGTCCGGCGACGTGGGCGTGGATATCGACACCGCCTGCCATGACGGTCCTGCCGCTTGCATCGATGACCTTCGGGTTTTTGACCGCATCGGTCTCGACGATCTTACCGTCCTTGATGGCGATGTCAGTCGCATCCCCCTTGATCCCGAGCACCGGGTCGAAGACAAAACCGTTCTTGATAAGATATTCTGTCATCGTTCAAATCCCCTTTATCTCTTTGACACGTGCAAGGACGTGCGTGAGGAACTCTTCGTCGGTCATCATGCCCTCAGGGGCATCGACGACCTTTCTGGTCTCAATCGGCACATTATCCATCCGGTAGGCACACCCGCCCACCTCGACGCCAACAAAGGCGACCGGGACATGGACCTTGCAGACCTCGGTGGTCGGTGTCTCATGCGGTTCGACGGCGACCGAGGGGAGGCCGTAGATCTTCTTCACCGAGCTGAAGGGGAAGTGCGCACCGGGATCGCTTCCGAGAACAAAGACGGCATCAACTTCACCCCTGCGGAGCAGGTCGTTTGCTGTCGTCTCGCCGGGGTTGTAGCGGGCAAATCCGCGGGAGAGATCCACCGCGAAGGGGAACCCGAATAGCCAGCCCCAGACCTGACCTGAGCCTGTGACGTTGTAGTGTCCGCGCATCGGCATAATGGCGGCTTTTGTGTAATCGTTTAAGTCACGGGTGACCGCGATGGCCGCATCGATGTTATGGTTCTTCCCGAGCGACTGGGTCACGCCCATACCGAAGAAGATGATCGCGAAACGGCCGCTCTTGAGTGTCTCGGCGGCCTCGTAGATCCTCTCCTTCGGGATTCCGGCGACGATATCGGGGAGCTGCTCACCCTTGAACGCCACACGAAACGCATCGAATAGCTCGTAGTCCCGTCCCTGCTCAATCTGCAGGTGGATATCGGCGATACGGGCGGTGTCGGTGACCCTCGGATCGACGACGATCATCTTCCGGCCGGTATGGCCCTTGCCCGTAAAGAAACCACGGGGGAAGATCGAGTAGCGGGACATGTGCCTTGGGTGGGCGTGAGCCGGGTTGCAGCCCCAGAAGAGAATCCTGTCGGCACGGTTCTTGATCTCGCCAAGCGTGCAGCTCGGGATCCCGATATCCTGGACGGCGATAAGGGATGTCCCGTGGCAGACTGTCGCGGTGTTATCCATGACCGCCCCGACATACTCGCCGATCTCGGATCCGACCCCCTGTGCCTCACAGTTCGTTGAACTCCAGCCGTACATCAGGGGTTTCTTTGCCTCTGTAAGTATCTTAGCCGTATACTCGATCGCCTCATCGTACGAGATCTCTTTCCAGGATCCATCCTCCTGCCGCATGCGGGGGCGGGTAAGGCGATCTTTTGCCTGGGAGTGGAGGAACTTCTCGGCGCCTATGGCGCACGCGTTGTAGACTTCAAGGAGGTTTTTTCCATCCTTACTGACGACGACCTCAAGATCGTCGCAGAGCGTCCCGCAGAACGGGCAGATCACGTCGGTAACTGTCTTTGTCATGCCAGTTCACCCCTGCACCCTTTGCGCACCAGTTCAAGCGACCCGAGGACGGGTTCACTCTTGGCTGCTTCTACCTCAACAGGCGTGCCCTTGAATGTGGGCATACCGGTTGAGTAGGTGTTCGGGTTGATCACCATGTTCGCCCAGGGCCCCATCGGTATATATGCTACACCGGGGTGGGGGCCCTGGGTTGCCTCGACCGCCTTGACGATGACACTGCCGTACTTGCTGGTGACACGTACGTTTGTGTTGCGGAAAGCTCCAAGCTTCTTAAAATCCGCTGGATCCAGCTCGATGATCCCGCAGGCGGCGGTGTAGGCGGGTTTTTCCTTTCCCGCCTCCATCGACACCCCCTGCTGGATCGACCGACCCGTGATCAAATTCACTCTTATTGCCATTATTATTCATCCCCTGTCTATGGTATTTATCTGGCAAGCTCTGTGAGCGGGCTTGGGCCAAGCTCAGTTATGGTATTGACGACGTCTTCCATGACCGTGGCCCACTTTGCACCCTCAGATGCGGAGACAAAGGTCATCCTGAGACGTTTATCATCAAGACCGATATTCTTGAGGACACTCTTCAAGAGGAACATCCTCTTGGCTGCCTTGTAGTTGCCCTCAAGGTAGTGGCAGTCACCAAAGTGACAGCCGGAGACCAGCACGCCATCCGCCCCATCCTGGAATGCCTTCATGATGAAGAGCGGATCGATCCGGCCCGTGCACATCACGCGGATGGCACGGATGCCAGTTGGATACTGGGTACGGGCACTGCCGGCAAGGTCTGCACCTGCGTATGAACACCAGTTGCAGATGATAGCGATGATCTTTGGTTTCCAGTTCTCGTCTGCCATTTACTGTTCACCTCCAAGCAGGAACGCGTCGATCTGTGCGATGATCTGTGGGGTTGCAAAGTGTTGCATCCAGATTGCACCGCCGGGGCAGAACCCACCGCAGGTGCCGCAGCCCTTGCACTTGGCCTCAGTGACCTGCATGACCGTGCGACCTTCCTTCTCGACAAGCGCGAGAGCCTGGTAGGGGCAGAGGTTGATACACATCCCGCATCCAGCACACTTGTCCTCAAGGCACACGGCAAAGTAGGGCTCGAGCTCCACCTCACCCAGATGGATCGGGATGGATGCTGCGGATGCTGCACCCTCTGCCTGGGCGACCGTATCAGGGATATCCTTCGGTCCCTGGCAGACACCGGCGAGGTAGACGCCGGCAGTGGTTGTGCCGCAGGGGTTCAGTTTCGGGTGGGCCTCAAGGAGCCAACCGTCCTGCGAGCAGGAGACACCAAAGAGTCTCCGTGTAGCGTCGGTCTCTGCGGCGGGCTGGACGGCTGCCGCGAGCACGACCATATCGACTTCAACATCGATGGGCCGGCCGAGTAGCGTGTCCTCCGCATTAACATGGAGGTTCTTGGTCACCGGGTCTTCAAGTATGTTTGCAACCCTGCCCCGGATGAACTTCGCACCCTCGTCCTGGATACGGTAGTAGAACTCCTCGTACATCTTGCCGAAGGAGCGGATATCCATGTAGAAGAGGTAGGGCACCGCGTCCGGGATCTTCTCTATGATCTGGTGGGCGTGCTTGAGGGAGTACATGCAGCAGAACCGCGAGCAGTAAGGCTTTCCTACGCCGGTGTTGTCGCGAGAACCTGCGCAGAGGACAAACGCTACCTTCTTAGGGGTTGCGCCGTCGCTTGGCCGGATAAGGTGGCCGCCGGTCGGACCGGATGCGCAGATCAGGCGCTCGAACTCAAGGCTCGTTATGACGTTGTCGTAGTTCTTGTAGCCCCACTCAAACTTCTCCTCGATCGGGAAGATATCATATCCCGTAGCGAGGATGACGGTGCCGACCTTGACGGTCTCAAACTCGTCCTTTGCATTGAGATCGATCGCCTTCTTATCCCCGCATATATCGACACAGAGGTTGCACTTGACACAGGAGTCGAAGTCGATCGTGTAGAGCAGCGGCGAGACCTGCGGGTGGTATATGTAGATCGCTTTCATCGGCGCCATGCCGAGCTCGAAGGGGTTTGGCCTGATGACCGGACAGACATCTTCACAGTCGCCGCACCCGTTACAGCCGCCGCCGACGAATCCGCGGGCTTCTGCCTCCTCAAGGGTGAGGACGCCGCGCGCCTTCTTCCGGAGGGTTACGTCGAAGTTGCCGATGTAGCCCTCGACCGCCTCGACCTCGGTGTAGGTGAGGAGCTCTATGTTCTCGTGCCGGAAGACGTCCACCATCTTCGGTGTAAGGATACACTGTGAGCAGTCCAGCGTCGGGAAGGTCTTGTCGAGCTGGGACATCTTGCCACCGATTGTGGGGTTCTTCTCCACGAGGTAGGTCTTGATCCCTGCGCTCGCAAGATCGAGCGCCGCCTGCATTCCGCCGATACCGGCGCCGACGACCATCGCCGCTCTCTCCACGGGGACGCTCTTCGGGATGAGGTCTTCAAGCAGGGATGCCTTTGCTACGGCGATCCTGACCGAATCCTTCGCCTTCTCGGTGGCCTCTTCAGGCTGGTGCATATGCACCCAGGAGTTCTGCTCACGGATATTTGCCATCTCGAACCGGAAGGGATTTAGGCCGCCCTCCCTGGTTGCGACGCGGAACGTGGGCTCGTGCAGGCGGGGAGAACAGGCCGCGACGACGATTCCGGTCAGTTTATGTTCCTCGATTGCCTCCACGATCTTATTCTGGCCGGGAGTCGAGCACATATACTGGTAGTCGTCAGCGATGGCGACATTCGGTAGTGTCTTCGCATACTCCATTACCGCCTTTATGTCGATTGAGCCCGCGATATTGGTACCACAGTGGCACACAAAAACGCCAATTCTTGGCTCTTCGTTCTTTTTGACTTCTGCCATATCTTGCACCTCACAGGATCTTCTTCAGGAATGGCTCAACATCGACAGCATGGAGGTCAAGCGCGAGCTCGTCCGGGCTCATGCCCTGTGCCAGTCCCAGGAGTTCGTTGTAGTGCAGTACAGGAAGTCCCCAGGTGATGCCGAACTTCTCCTCGATCTCTATCTGCCCTCTGTCATACTGGAGCTGGCAGAACGGACAGACCTCGGTCAGTGCATCCGCCCCCGCTTCCTGCAGGTTGATCATCTTCTCGTTCGTGATATCGATAGCGTGCGTCAGGTCATACCCACGGACACCACCGCCGGCACCACAGCAGAGCATCTTGTTGCGATACTGGACCGGTTCGGCGCCCAGAGCGGCGACGAGCTCTTCTATCCACATCGGGTTCTCAGAATCCCCGAAATGCCGCTCTTTGGCGGGTTTCATCAGGTGACACCCGTAGTGGACAGCTATCTTAACACCGCTCAGGGGGCGCGTGATGCTGTCGGCGATCTTCTTGAGACCTACGATCTTCGGGTCGTAGTAGAGCTCGGCGAGGTGCCAGACATCGACGCTCCCCTTGAACTCCATATCGATCTCCTTGAGAACCTCGTTGACGCCGTCGCGGAGTTCATCGTTGTGCTTCAGTTTCTCGTTGACTTCGTAGATCGACTTGTAGCACCCGTTGCAGATCAGGGTGATATCCACGCCCATCTGCTCGGCGAGCACGACGTTCCTGGCTGCCATCGCGTACCAGATGTTCAGGTCGATCGAACCGAATGCACCCGGTGCCGGGCAGCAGCTTGCGCCCTTCAGGGGCAGGAGTTCGATACCGACCTTCTCACTGGTCTTGATGGCCGATGCCTCGATACCGGGATACCGGTTCGGGGCGATACATCCGAGGAAGAATGCATACTGACGCATGTTTCTATCCCTCCTCCGCCAGAATCTTGTCTGCGCGTTCCTTCAGCCCGTAGTGATCCATGATCTTCCTGATCCCGGCCAGGTACTCGGGGTACTTGTGCGTCGTCTCAGGCTCCGCTTCGAGGCCGAGTTTCATACGGGCAGCCCGGTTTGCGTCGTTGTTCGGGACGCCGTGGCCGGTCTGGTAGATCAACTGGGTGGTCTTGAGGAAGTTGCGCGGAACGATGTCGCGGCGGGCCGCGAGGTTCCTCATCGCCATTATCGCATCGGTCGGTGCGAGGTCGCGGGGGCACCGGTCGGTGCAGCTGTAACAGGTGGTGCAGAGCCAGAGGTCCGGGTCGGTGAGAATCTCCTCCTCGAGACCAAGGATTGCCTTGCGCATGAACAGCCGGATACGGTACGAACTCCGGGGTGCTGAGGGGCACGAGCCGGTGCAGGTGCCGCACTGGTAGCACAGGTGAGCGGCCGTCAGCCCGATCTTCTCAACTTCCTTGATAAACTCAGGGTTGCTGTCAGGGATGTAGTACTTCCTGTCCCGGAGTTTCTCAGCGAGTTTCTTGTCTTTATAGTCTTTCTTCACTGCCATTGGCTATCCCTCACGCTTTTTGCGCTTCTCTCAGGACTTTGATCTCAACCTCTCCAGGGGTGGTTTCCTTCACCTTCGATGTCCTCGTGGTGAGCAGCTTCTCCTTGATACCCTTGAAGAGCTCTGTATCTACATCCTGCATCCTGATTGCAGTCCGCTTCAGGACGATCGCATCCTCACTCGGGCAGGCGTTGACGCAGGCACCGCAGAAGATGCAGAAGTCCTTGTTGATGGCGATGTTTGGCTCAATTACTCCCTTCATATCCTTTGCAGGGACCGGGGAGGGCAGGTAGAGCGCGTTGCAGGGGCAGACCTCCACACAGGTCGAACAGCCGCCAGGGCACTTCTCGGGGTATATCTCGATATCTCCCTCGAAGATCTTCTCGACGGTGATCGCCTCCTCGGGGCAGGTCTCGACACACCATCTGCAGGTGCAGCAGTCATCCTGGTGGATATCAACCTTGCCCGGGAGTTTCTCGCCGATGAACTCGCGCTCGAGGGTGATCGCCTCCTCGGGGCAGGCCTCAACACAGATCATGCAGCCGTCGCAGGTGCTCTCCTCCCACAAGACCTCCCCTTCGACCTTGCCGGTCTCGGGGCTTACGGGCTTGCGGACGACGGTTATGCTTGGACAGAGCTCGCCGCAGATGCCGCAGTAGTTGCACTTCTCGTCATCGACCGTGAACGTGGTCTTCGTCTCCAGTGCAGACTGGCGCGGTTTGCCGGCCTCCTCGTCAGCACCCTCAAACGCAGGGACATCGCGGATGATTGCGTCCCTCGGGCAGACCTCTTCACAGATGGTGCATCGGGTGCATTTCTCTTCATCGATCACAGTGACCATATCGTAAGTGGGGAATCCTTCTTGCTCAAGGATCGGGAGTCGCTCCTCTCCATCGATCTTGAGTGTCATCGCGTTGAAGGGGCACATGATGACACAGACGCCACAATACGAACATTTCTCAGGGTCAATATCAACAGGTTCGGCGTAGTCGATTGCCCCGCGGCGTGTCGCACCAACAGGTCCGAGCACGATTGCCTCTTCGGGGCAGGCGTCGACACATATGCCGCAGCCTGTGCAGGTCTCTGCGTTAAGGATCAGGTTGTTGACCGCCTTCAGGAGCTTCTGCTCCATGATGACGTTCTGTCCTTCCCGCGTCTTGGAATACTTTGGAAACAGTGCCATGTTTAAGTATCACTCCTAGGCTTCCACTTTTCGGGCACTTGCCCGGCTCTCCCACGGTCCTGCAAGCTTGATAACATCGTAGGGGCATGCCTCGACGCATACGCCGCAACCGGCGCAGAGCTCGGAGTTAAAGTCAAGGATAACGGCTTTGCCGTCCTTAACCTTGTAAATCTTCTCCTTGGTTACCGGATCTTCGGTATGGAGCTCGAGAGCGTCGACCGGGCATGCCACCACGCAGTTGTTGCAGCCTGTACATCGTTCTATATTGATGTGCAATGCGAATGCCATGGTTATCACGCACCAGATCTGATCGATTAAAAATCGATATGAACAGGGTTGTTGAGGAATATACATAAACTTTCTGAAATTCGGCAGCCTTATATTCCAGAACTATGATTATCTCCAGTCTTTTATAAAACAGAAAAGATGTTATGTTGACCAGTTGCCGCAAACGCCCCTCTTAAACGCAGCCCCGGGAATGGGGCCGGATCATAGCCGTTTAATCTCAAAAAGAACTTTTTGATGAGGAACTGGGGCCGATTCAGCCTGCCTATGGCAATATGAGATCCTATCTCCTCTGAAATCTGTGGTATATCCTATCCCGACCCAGGGCAAGGGGTAAAACCTTATGCGCGATAAAAAAAGCATTATTTCCTGAATCCAGGGATTCTCACCGTCTTATCCAGTCTATAAATACCTCTCCACCGGTCCAGAGGTGTGCGCGCTCACATCCCTGTCACCAGCATCAGGCACGAAAGCTTCTCTTGAAACAGTGTGGCAGCTAAATCTCACCGCGCTGAGCCATTTCACCCCATGTCCGGGGTGCGTGAGGGTGATCGCCGTCGCACTCGGAAGATCGCATCCTCCCGCGTGATCCTTCGCGTGAGGTTGCGATCTGCATCGCGATCCACAGGACAGAGTGAAATGACCCACTATTACTTCCACACACCCGGGGCTTGCGATCCACCTCACGCACCAGAATCTCCGGGTAAGACTGACTCGATTCAGCAGGCGATCCGGAAGGGGGACATCCCCCAGGCGCTAACTCTTGCTCCCGACTCTGTTCCAGGGCAACTCCCGTCACGATTAAACCACCCGGATCTTAAGCTAGTGCATATGGGGGACATCCTTACCACCGCGCCGCCGGGGAAAAAAGAAACCTTATTCTATCCATGTCGTGACATTGTAGCAAACGAGGTGTATTCTGTCAATGGAATTGAATGGTGTTCCTATCGATGATACCTATGCAGAGGCGTTCCCGACCTGGGTGGCGCGGCCAATTATAACCGCCGTCACCGAGGAATGGGCATACAAGGCAGCGGTTGAGGCTGTTGGGTTTGCTACCTCCACCATAGGATGTCCGGCAGAGGCCGGTATCGACTGCTTCGTCTCCCCCGACGAGACCCCTGATGGCCGTCCCGGGTATGCGATCCTTATCTGTGCGAGCAAGAAGAAGCTCAAAGAGCAGGTAGTAGAGCGCCTCGCCGAGTGCATCCTCACTGCGCCGACGACGGCGGTCTTTGATGGCCTCGCCGACGTCGTCGCTGAGGTCCAGGAGAAGCTCCCGGTCAAGCTCCACTTCTTCGGCGACGGGTATGAGGAGAAGCGCGAGGTCGGTGGCCGGA
>JAAZIF010000159.1 GCA_012510335.1 Methanomicrobiales archaeon
GCTGGCGATCGTCCTCCCCCAGGCCGGCAGGGTCTCGATCGGTATGAATATGCCGGATATGAAGATCAGCGGGAACTTGATCAACGACGAGAGCATCATGATATTCGGCGGGGAGCTCGTCGGCGGAACCGAGAGGAGGGTGCCGAGCGCCGAGAAGCAGACGGCCCCGATGAGTATACCGAGTGCGAGCGCGACGGGGTGGCTCACGCTCATGCCGAGCGCAAGCGCGATCCCGATCGGGACGAGCGTTATCCCCGCCCCAAAGACGAACGAGGCGAGGATATCCCCGAAGACCAGTGCCGGTATACTTATCGGGGCGGCCGCCAGCCGCTCAAGCGTCCGCGCCTGGGCCTCCCAGGGGAATATCACCGGCGAGACGGCCGTCGCCGTGAAGAAGAGCGTCATGGCGAGCAGCCCTGATATAAGGAACGGGAGCGATGCGAACCGGTTGCCCACCATGAACGCGAGGAAGAGGAAGAGGGGGATCAGGAGGCCGAATATGATGACCGGCCCCTTGATGTAGTAGATCAGGATATTCTTCTTCGCGACGACGGTTGCGCGGCGCAACTGTCCGGCTATCCCGGAGTGCCGCATCACTCATCACCCGCCGTTATGGAGAGGAAGACCTCGTCGAGCGAGGGTGCCGGCGTATCGAGGGAGAGGATCCGCGCCCCCTGCGCGTGGGCGAACGAGACGATCGAGCGGACGGCGGTATCGATATCCTCGACCGATACCCGGTAGCGGTCGTTGACCCGCGAGACTTCGGCAACCCCCGGGAGCGCGGCGAGCGCCGTCGTGTCCACCGGGCGATCGAAGGCGACGAGGATCATGGCGATCCGGTCGATCGTCCTCTTCAACTGCTCCGGCGTATCGATCGCCGCGATCCTCCCGCGCCGGATGATCCCGACCCGGTGGCAGAGGCGGTTGGCCTCATCCATGTTGTGCGTGGTAAGAAAGATCGTCGTCCCCTCCTCGTTGAGGCGCTGGAGCATATCGATGATCAGGTGGGTGCTCTGGACGTCTAGCCCGCTCGTGGGCTCATCGAGGAAGAGGAGCGGGGGTTCGTGCAGGAGCGCCATACCGAGGATCAACCGCTGGTGCATCCCCTTGGAGTAGCCATGCACCCGGTGATCCTGCCGGTCTAAAAGGCCGAGTTCGGATAGTGTCTCTCGTATCCGCTCCTCCGCACGGGCGCGAGGGACGTCGTAGAGGTCCGCCGCGAGGAGCATGTTCTGCCGGGCAGTGAGGTCAAGGTAGGCGTTCGCGGTCTCGGGAACCACCCCCATCTGTTGCTTCGCAGAGACGGGGTCACGGGCCATATCATGACCCATGACATGGATCGAGCCGGCGTCCGGCCTGATGATCCCGGTGAGCATCCGCACGGTCGTCGTCTTCCCGGCGCCGTTCGGTCCGAGGAAGCCAAATATCTCCCCCCGCTGGACATCGAAGGAGACGCGATCGACCGCCACGATATCGCCGAAACGCTTCGTGATATCCCTGACATCGATAGCGGTAGATCCCCTGTTCATACCTCTCATTTCGCTGCCGGGCGCAAAAAGTGTTGTGTCAGGCCGTTTTCGCGCCGAGGATCCGGATCGCGAGGAGCGCCGCGTTCTCGCCGTTGTCCACACCGACGCAGGCCACCGGGACACCTTTCGGCATCTGGACGATCGAGAGCAGGGCGTCGATCCCCATCATTTTCCCGCTCACGGGGACACCGATAACCGGCCGGCCGGTCTTTGATGCGACCACACCGGGGAGGGCCGCCGAGAGACCGGCGATCGCTACAAAGACCCGGGCATCGCTCGCCTTCACGTACTCATCCAGCCTCTCCGGATCCCGGTGCGCCGATATCACCTGGTAGTCGTAGGATACGCCGTGCTCCTCTAAGACCAAAAACACCTTCTCCGCGACGGCCTCATCCGAGGCGGAACCGCAGATCACCGCGACATCAACCATACCTCCCCTAAGTATGCCCCTCTTCCCACATCTCTCTGTCGATACCACGCGGTGGAGAGGTTGATATGAACCCACATCCAACAACTTTTGCGACTATTCTCGTCTAATCCCGACGAGACGATAAGGAATGATCGAACAATGGAACACGAACCACTCCTGATGATCCCCGGGCCCGTACCCGTCCCGCA
>JAAZIF010000160.1 GCA_012510335.1 Methanomicrobiales archaeon
TCGATAATGCGAAGTACACATGGGTAATGCAGCGGGGTGGACTAAATGAGCGTTATACTATCCATTAAACCAGTGCATGTCCAAAAAATCATCAGTGGAGCGAAAAGATACGAGTTTCGCAGGGTGATCTTCAGAGATCGGTCGGCCTGCGTGGTCTACATCTACTCAACATCTCCTGTGAAAAAAATTATCGGTAAGTTCAGGGTTGGGAAGATCCTCGATGATCACCCGGAGAGTCTATGGGAGCAACTGCATGAATACTCCGGGCTGACCAGGAAAGATTTCTACGCGTACTTCTCTGGAAAAACCAGAGGATATGCAATAGAAATAACCAACCTCGAACTGTTCGAAGAACCCATCGATCCCGGAAAGCTTATCCCGAACTTTGTTGCGCCGCAATCATTCCAGTATATCGAGGATTCCATCTTCAAACACCAACCAGACAGCAATAATGCTAATACGGGAAACTGCAGCCAGGTGGTGGCGTAAACGCTCGCATCAGCGAACATAAACAGAATCCTCAAAACCCCTCCCCCTTCTGTAGCCTGATCGCGACCTCGCTCCCGCGCTCCAGAACAATAATCCTCCCCATGACCCCCTCCCAGAGCCCCTCCGGAAGCCTCCCCGCCTGCCACTCCCGCTCCCGGATAACATCCGCCGGCTCCGCCGCCGCGACGGCCTTGAGGGCGTACCACGCCGCCCCATAGGCATGCTGGGGGACATGCGCAGTCGCCACCGCCTGTACTGCAGCCCACGCTGCGAACCGGGCCGCACTCCCTTCTTCTGCATCGCGGACGGCAGCATGGGCGGCGAGAGAGGCCACGGGTGTCAGAGTAGGTGATGTACATCACCGTGATATTGACTGCGTGGTTCTGTGCCGGGGTAACTGAGGTTATCGATTCAGGCTTGATCGTCAGGTTAAGGGTGAGCGTGGCCATCGCCACCCCTGACTCGTTCACTGCGGTGCCTTGATAGAGCGACTGGCCCTTCGATCCTGAGGAGGAGAGACGGTAAGCATCTACGGAGATCTGATCGCCGCCGGCCGGCGGTAGCGAAGTGTAGCCGGAGGCGAGGAGAAGTCCGATAAGAGAGTGGAGTGCCGGGAGCCTGGTGGCGGCGCGCGCCTTCATAATCTCCAATCTCGTCGCTCTCCGCCTTGACTTGAGCAGAGTGATCCCTGAGGTGCTCGCCGCCTATCTCAACAGCCCCAGAGGGGCAGTACACCCTGATGGCAGGATCAAAGTGCAACACTGTATTGCATCGCTTGCGGATGATGGTATAACTCGTTGCGGTCGTGCCGCCATCACTGCTCTTCAAAGAGCGGCGCGAGGGGGAGATCAGGCGTCGAATTGTCGAATCGGATCTCATCGAGGCTGTGATAAGTCTCCCACCCAAACTTCTCCGGCAGACATCGATCTCCACTGCCCTCCTGGTAATTCGCCGAACGAAGCCTGAGGAACGAAGAAATAAGATCCTGTTTGTAAATGCATCAAAAAGGTTCCTGCCGGGCAGATCTCAGAATATCCTGCGAAATGAGGACATGGCGGCAATTGAAAAAGCATATATGGCTTTTAGCGAAAAGGAGAAATATAGCACGGTCTGTTCGATCAAAACCATTGCAGAGCAGGACTTCAGCTTAGTAGTCTCAGACTATGTGATCGAAACACAGGATCTTGAAGTAACACTCGACCTGGGAGAGACAATCCGGGAACTTGACAGACTACACCGACAGCGGGCCGGACAATATGAGAGAATGAATACAATGCTAGCAAAACTTATGGAACACATGGAGGGAGACTAATGGCTGACAGTAACAGTGCAAACGGAGATGGCGCAGTACTCGGGTTTGAGAACAAACTCTGGGAGGCCGCAGATAAGCTTCGCTCGAACATGGATGCA
>JAAZIF010000161.1 GCA_012510335.1 Methanomicrobiales archaeon
ATGTGCAATCTCGTCCTGGAGGAGGAGCTCCGGCACCTCGACCGCGGCGCGATCGCCCGGGTGATCGAGTACGGCTCAAGGCTCGCCGAGGACCGGCAGAAACTCTCGACCCGGTTCGCCGCCGTCGGGGATCTCATAAGGGAGGCGAACTTTTATGCGGTGCAGGAGGGGGCGGAGCAGATAGGGAGGAAACATATAACGAAGGCGATCGAGGAGAAGGTCTACCGCTCGAACCTGATCCAGAAGAAGATCGAGGAGTACATCAGGCGGGGGATCTTCCTCATAGAGACTGAGGGGGAGAAGGTCGGCCAGGTGAATGGCCTCTCGGTCATCGGTCTCGGCGACTTCGCCTTCGGCCGGCCGTCGAGGGTTACCGCGAGCATAGGTGTCGGGCGCGAGGGGATCATGGATATCGAGCGGGAGGCGGCGCTCGGCGGGCCGATACACACGAAGGGCGTCCTGATCGTGAGCGGCTACCTCAACAACAACTACGCGCGTGACAAACCCCTCTCCCTCTCGGCGAGGCTCGTCTTCGAGCAGAGTTACGAGGGGATCGAGGGTGACTCCGCGTCGAGCACCGAACTCTACGCCATCCTCTCGGCGCTCTCCGGGCTCCCCCTGAAGCAGTACCTCGCCGTCACAGGTTCGGTGAACCAGAAGGGTGAGGTCCAGGCGATCGGGGGCGTCAATGAGAAACTGGAGGGGTTCTACGAGGTCTGCAAGGCAAAGGGGCTCGATGGCAGTCAGGGCGTGCTGATACCGGCAAGCAACGTCCAGAACCTTATGCTAAAAGAGGAGATCGTCGAGGCCGCGAAGGCCGGGAGATTCCGGATCTACCCGGTGCGGACGATCGATGAGGGGATCGAGGTTCTCACCGGCGTTCCGGCAGGTGCCCGCCGGGAAGACGGAACCTACGAGGAGGGGACGGTGAACTACCTTGTGGACCGGCGACTCCGCGAGATGGCGGAGACCATGCGCGGGTTCCACCCGATGACGGCGAAGTGATCGGGATGGGGCAGAGGCCGGCGGTTCCCATGGACCATGTGGCAGGCATCTTCCGGGCGTATGATATAAGGGGGCGCTACCCGGACGAACTCAATGATGCTGTGGCAGAGAGGATCGGGAACGCTTTCGTCCGGCTCCTCGAGATGGAGCGGGTCGTCGTCGGGCGGGATATGCGGCTCTCGTCGGCGTCACTTGCGGATGCGTTCGCAAGAGGTGCGGCCCTGGCCGGGGCGGATGTTGCTGACGCCGGGGAGGTGAGCACGCCGCTTCTAAACTACGCCATCTATCACGGGAAGTTCGACGGCGGGGCGATGGTTACGGCCTCCCACCTCCCGGGGGATATGAATGGGCTCAAGCTTGCGGGGAGGAACGCGATCCCCCTCTCCGGCGATCGGGGGCTGCCGCTCCTCAAGGCCATGGTCCGGGAGGGGGCGACAGCGAGGGAGAGAGCCCCCGGGGCCAGGTATCAGGTCGATATGCTCGATGACTATGTCCGGGAGGTGGCCGGGTTTGCCCGGGCGACCGAGCCGCTCAAGATCGCCATTGATGCAGGGAACGGTATGGCCGGACCGGAGATTCCGCGCCTGTTCTCGCAGATCCCGGCATGGCGTCCTGTGCCGATGTACCTTGAGCCCGACGGGAGGTTTCCCCACCACCACGCAAACCCCCTCGACCCCGAGACCACCCGGGAACTCCAGGAGCGTGTCGTGGCGGAGGGTGCGGACTTCGGGGCCGCGTTTGACGGTGACGCGGATCGGTGCGGGTTCATCGACGAGCGGGGCGAGCGGGTCAGGGAGGATCTCATAACCGGTCTCATAGCGGAGTACCTGCTCAGAGAGAATCCGGGGGCGACGATCCTCTACGACCTGCGGTCGAGCCGGGCCGTTGTGGAGGCGATCGAGAGGGCCGGCGGGAGAGGTGTCCGGTCGAGGGTGGGCCACGCCTTCATAAAGGCCCGGATGCGGGAGGAGGGTGCTATATTTGCCGGCGAGCTCTCCGGGCACTACTACTACCGGGGCATGGGGTTTACGGATAACGGGCTCCTCACGCTGGTCATGGTGGCAAACATAGTCGCGGCGGAGGGCCGCCCCCTCTCCGGGCTAATCCGGCCGCTCGACCGCTATCCTGCAACCGGGGAGATCAACCTCCGGGTGGACGATCCTGAGAGGGTGTTTCAGGCGCTTGCTGCGCGCTACCATGATGCGGATCTCGACTACCTGGACGGGCTGACGGTGGGCTACCCGGTGTGGTGGTTCAACATCCGCCGTTCCCACACCGAACCGGTGGTGCGGTTGAACCTTGAGGCTGATACAGAGAGTCTTATGAACGAGAAGCGGCAGGAGGTTCTCGGTCTCATCCGGGAGGCCGGGGAGGCGTTGGTGCCCGGCACCGGAGGGCGCTGATCGGCCCCGCACAACGTATTTATCGTAAAAGGGTGCATATCTGTACGCACTGGAGATCTCAGGGATCCGGGAGGACGCTGTAACATGCAGTGTCTCCACATCCTTGGGATCGGGTTGTTGTTTCTGGGCCCGTAGCTTAGTCCGGTCAGAGCGCCCGGCTCATAACCGGGCGGTCGTGGGTTCAAATCCCTCCGGGCCCACTGGTTTTTGCGCCGGCGCGGAGAGGCTTCCCGCGCGGATTTTTTGGGGTGCGCCTGAGCAATCGCCGGATGGTACCTGAAAGCGCTCGTCAACGCAGGTCTGGTCTCAAAGGAGGCAAGGGTGCTCGATGACCTCGGGATGAAGAGAGAGCGTATTACTCTCCAACCGATCTGGGAAAGTCCCTTATGCATGGGCTATTCGAGAGTGTATTGCCGCAACCAGCGCCGGCGGATCTTGAGGTCAGGGCCGGAGGACATGAAGATAGGGAATACAAAGCCTTCTACGAGGATCGGGTATCAACCCTCTCGTGTCAGGAACCCTTCGCGGGTGCCAGCGGAGGCGCTGGGGAACGACCGGCAGGGATGAGTGAGCCCGCCGGAGCGATTGGGATCCAGGGTCGTCGCGGGAAGGGTGGTCTGCCGGCCGTAGCGAGAGCATGGGTGGGTGACCGGCGAATGCTACGAAGTATTATTGAGACAACAGGTGAATGACTTTCAATGGATGCCCGGGATACCCGGATCAGGGAGCGGATACTGCAGAAGGCTGAGGAGCTCATTGACAGGATAGAGTTCATCGAGCG
>JAAZIF010000162.1 GCA_012510335.1 Methanomicrobiales archaeon
GATCGGGGTCTTCGTCATCGCCGTGGCCGTCGCTGCAGTCCTCTACACCTATCGTCGGCCAGAGCGGATCGGGGCTATCACCCGGGAGAATCTCCTCCTCCTCATCCCGCTCAGCATACTCGGCACGGTTGCCGGGCTGACTTACTCCCTCAACCTCGACGACCTGGTGACGTTTGCGGTATTCCTCATACTGATACCGCCGTTCATGGGGGGCCTCGGATCGATAGGCGGCATCCTCGGGTCACGCCTCTCGACCGGCATGCATACCGGCGAGCTCACCCCACAGTTTCTCCCTGAGCGCGGTGCCGTGCATCATTTTATTATTTCCTATCTCTATACGTTGATACTGCTCCCACTGCTGGCGTTCATTGCACATGGTGCAGCGGTACTCATGGGGCTCAACAGCCCCGGTCTTGGAATGCTGGTCGCAATCAGCCTTGTAGCAGGCCTGATCGTCATGACCCTGGTGAACGGCGCGGCGTACATCACCGCGAGCCTCTCGTTCCGGTATGGCCTCGATCCCGATAACTTCGGAATCCCTGTCATCACAAGCCTGATCGACGTGATTGGTGCAGCCGCACTCATGGCGGTGATCGGCCTGCTACTGTAGTGAAGGATATGAGAAGAACAATTAATAGATCCATGATGGAACGTGAATATCAACCGATCAGTTTCAAGGACGTCCTGATCGAGATGAAGGATGTCTCTGAGCTGATGGTCGATCTCTCTTACTCTGCGATACTCTTTGATAATAAGGAGATAGCGCTCGAGGTTATCAATCTCGAGGAGAGCATGAATAAACTGGTCTACCAGGCCAGGATTCAGAGCACCCTGAGCGCACGACGGTTTGAGGAGGCTGAGGCGATGAGCGGTATGCTCCAGGTGGCCGAGGCGGCGGAGAGGATCGCAAACTCGGCATCCGACATGGCGATGCTCATCTTAAAGGACATCAAGTTTCCGGCAAAACTCAAGCGCGTCTTTCCTGAGGCTGAAGAGGTTGTCACAAGGGTCATCGTCAGCCAGGGAAGCGAACTTGCCGGCAACACCCTCGGGGAGCTGAAGGTCCAGAGCACGACCGGCATGCAGGTGATCGCCATCCGGCGCGGGAGGGGCTGGATATACGATCCCGGCAAGACCACCCGGATAGAGGCTGAGGACATCCTGATATCGCGGGGTCCAGAAGCCGGAACAGATATCCTCTCGATGATGGCGGGGACTGTGGAGTATCCCCGCTACGAGCCCTCCCCGGCAGGCGCGGTCGATGACCTCGACCGGGCGGTCCAGCTGATCATCGAGATGAAGAACCTCTCGGAGTTATCGGTCGGGCTTGCGTATACCTCCCTTCTCTTCAACAACAAAGAGATTGCAAATGAGGTGGTCGCCCTCGACAAGATGCTGGACAACATGCGGTATAACATGGACCTCTGGATCCTTGAGGCGGCGCGGAAGATCGATGACGTGCGCTACCTCCGGGGGTTGCTCTATATGTCCTCGTTTGCGCAGGCGATCAGCGACTCGGCACACTCGATCGTCGACGTCCTCTTGCGTGACATCGAGATCCCTCCGGTATTTAAGAAGATCGTCAGGGAATCGGATGAGATCATAACGCGGATACCCATATCTGAGTCATCGCAGCTCATCGACAGAACCCTCAAAGAAGCGTCGCTCGGGACAGTGACAGGGATGGTCGTGCTAGCCATCAAGCGCGGCGACCGGTGGGTCTACCGCCCCGGAAAGGATGCCCGGCTCCAGAGCGGCGATATTCTCATCGCAAAAGGCAGACGGGATGGCGAATGCCGATTGTATGAACTTGCCGGGTATACCGTTGAGGAGCCCGGAGGATATCCTGGAGAAATTTTATGGAAGATATGATTGTTAACCGCCTCGGAGCGAACTGTGATCTCGAAGAGGTGGAAGAAGGAAAGTCCTACCTGGGATGGGTTCAGGGCTTTGCCCCGTTCGGTGTATTTGTCCAGTTAAACGACCGGGTAAAGGGGCTCGTCCACAAGAGCAACGTGAAGGTGCAGCATGGCGAACGTGACCAGATAATCGTCCGCGTCATCCAGATCAGAAGCAACGGCAACATAGACCTTGAGGAGGTCACGCCAACCGTCTACCAGACCCGGAACGTGACGAAGAAGACGACGGGTGTGCGCATATCTGATCTCGGAAAGAGGATCGGGAGAACGGTGCTGATCGAGGGCGAGATCGCACAGGTCAAGCAGACATCGGGGCCGACGATATTCACGATAGTGGATGAGTCGGGTACCGGAAACGCGGCCGCGTTCATCGAGGCCGGCGTCCGCGCGTATCCTGAGATCGATCTCGGGGATATCGTCGGGCTCACGGGCGAGGTGATGCAGCGCAACAACCAGCTGCAGATAGAGGTCGCGTCCATGACGGCCCTGGATGTGGAGGATGCAGCACGGGTCAGGGAGCGTATCGACGCGGCGCTGGATGAGCGCGCGGAGCCGGCAGATCTCCCGTTCCTCGTGGAGAGTGATGTCCTTGAGGCTCTCCGGCCGCAGATGCGCCGGGTTGCAAAGGAGATACGGAAGGCCGTCCTGACAGCGCGGCCGATCATCCTCCGGCACCACGCCGATGCGGACGGCATATGCGCCGCCGCCGCCGTCGAGCAGGCGGTGACAGCGCTGATCCGGGAGAGCGGCGCGGACTTTGACGCGGAGTACTTCCTGTTCAAGCGCTCTCCATCCAAAGCCCCGTTCTACGAGATCGAGGATGTCACGCGCGACCTGGATTTCGCCCTCAAGGATAACGTCCGTTACGGGCAGAAGATGCCCATGATCCTCCTGATGGATAACGGTTCCACCGACGAGGATATACCGTCGCTGAAGGTGACCCGGATATACGGCCTCCCGGTGATGGTCGTGGATCACCATCACCCCGATGAGTCGGTCGATGAGTACCTGATCGGGCACGTAAACCCCTACCATGTAGGCGGGGACTATGGTCTCACGGCCGGTATGCTCGGGACCGAGATAGCGCGCCTGGTAAACCCGGCGGTCGAGGATCAGATCCGGCACCTGCCCGCGATCGCGGGGGCCGGGGACCGGAGCGAGGCACCGGAGCGCGCGCGCTACCTCGCGCTGGCCGCCCCTGAGTACTCGGAGGATGACTGCCGCGATATCGCGCTGGCGCTCGACTACGAGCAGTTCTGGCTCCGGTTCAGCGACGGGAGGGAGCTTGTCAAGGATATACTGAACCTGGGCGGGGATCCCGTGCGCCACGAGAGGCTCGTCGACCTGCTTGTCGAGGAGGCAAACCGGGCGATCGAGGAGCAGATGAAGGCCGTCATGCCGCATATCAAGACCCGGATGCTGCCAAACGGCGCCCATCTCTTCATGCTCGATGTGGAGCTCTTCGCCCACCGGTTCACGTTCCCGCCGCCGGGGAAGACGTCGGGAGAGGTGCATGACCGCCTGGTCCGGGAGCACCCCGGAGCGCCGGTCGTAACGCTCGGGTTTGGCCCGGACTTTGTTGTCCTCCGCTCCCGGGGGGTTATGATGAATATACCGAGGATGGTTCAAGAACTTCATGGCGAGATCGCCGGTGGAGGGGTGAGCGGCGGCGGTCACCTGGTGGTCGGGAGCATCAAGTTCGTCGAAGGGATGCGCGATGCGGTTCTTGAGAGCCTGATCCAGAAGATTGGTGAAGCGCCAATCTGATCGCCGCTTCTTTTTTCGGCCTGTGCGGCGAAGGTTCCCGCCGGCGTCAGCCGCCCGAATTTCCCCCTTCCTGTATCTCTTTCGGCGGCATGCCAATGCCCGGCCTTGCGATATGCGCCCTGCCATGCTGGTATGACCGCGATCTCTCCACACGCGTGGATAGAATGTCCACCCCAGAGATACGGCGGTATCCATATCTAATCCCGGCAGGGAACGTCAGCATCGGAGAGAGGGGGATCTTCGCCTCTCCCGGGGCCTGCCATGGTGCAAAGTCTGGCGGTTGACTGCCGGTCCAATTTCGATAGCTATCGAAATATAAAAATAGCCCTATAGAGAATGATCCTCTCTCATGGCAGGAAATCGATGCGTATGGAGAGTGTTCCTGGTCATGCTGCTTGTGGCAGCAGCGGCCCTGGCGCTCCCGGCGGCAGCCCGGAACGGGGAATCCCCACCCCTCTCGAATGAGCCCCTGACCTGGACTCTCGCACCGGGCTCTGATGAAGCACGGGAGGAGACCGGGGGTGTGCCCCTGAACTGGACTCTCGCACCGAGTTATGATGAAGCACGGGAGGAGACCCCGGCCGCAGCCCCTGTGGAGACCGCCGGGTCGGTCACCCCGGGGGATGTAATCCGGGTAACCGATGAACCGCAGATATATGATCTCTCTGCGCTCAGGAACGAGACCGAACCGGCCCCGATCATCGAACTGCATGCATACGAGGATGATGATCCCGGGAGCGGGAGGCGGGCCGGCACGGTGAATCTCAACGCCCCGGATACCGGTGTAGAACTGGAAGTATCAGACTTCCGCGGCATCTATGGCATTTACTACCCCTACGATGGGGAGACGGTCGTAGATAAGCCGGTCACCGTAGAAGGGCACTCCGATGCAGATGAGACGGCAAACGCGACGGAGGTGCCTTCATCGGGTGCAGGCGCTGAAGGTACATCCACGACCAGCGATACCATAACACCCGATGAGACTCTCAACGAAGCGATGAGCGAGACCACTACGGAGATCGGATCCCCTGCCGCAACCGAAACAGGCGAGGTGACAGAAGAAGCGGCATCAACGGTTGACCTGCCGACCTTCACACCGATGGTGATAGATGCAGATCCCGTGCAGCAGGCTGAGGCGGCCCCCCTCCACCTCACGGACATCATCGTGAGTCTTCTCGCAGCTGCCGGTCTCTTCCTCGTGATGCAGAGGAGTTGAGATCCAGACCTCGTCTACCCTGAGATGCCCGCCAGGCATGGCGGGGCGCGCGATGAGATCTTGCTCATAGGCAGGAATGAAAACCGGGTGTGGCCACCCTTGCCGGCAATAGCGATCTGTTTTAGCAGATGATCTTAATGCCCGGGGGTGGTTTTCATATCCGCTGCGCAGTTGAAGATCCGGGCCAGAACTGATTCGATGCATAATTATCCTCTGGTCCGCTACCCGATGCGATGATGTCCATTTCTATGCAACAATCAGTATATACATTCTCAAATTTCAGGGGGCCAAATAGATAAGCATATATACTGTCCTACTCTAAAAGCACTTGCTCACGAGGGAATAGATGGATGTCGGCAAAAGACCGTATTAAAGAAAGATATAGCGATACCCAGAGGAGGATCCTGCATTACCTGATATCAGGGCTGAAGGCAGGAAAATCTTACTTCAAGTCCAAGTACATCGCAAGCGACCTGGGTCTTTCCCCAAAAGAGGTCGGAATCAACCTTGCCATCCTCTCGGAGATCTGCGATGAGCTTGATATCATGCGCTGGAGCTACTCGAACAGCACGACATGGCGCGTCACGCCTCGTGCATCATAATTTTATCCTGGGACACCCCTACTTTTACGGCATGAAGATCATCGAGTTTGAAGCACCCGTTGAGTTTGTGGCAAACATCAACGAGCACAAGGATTGCCTCATGTCCCAGGACAAGAACTACGATAACCCGGCAGTGCTCTGGTTCAACATCGATGTCCCGAAGGGGCACGGCGTAAAGGCCGGAGACAGGGTAAGGATCACCGTCGAGAAGATCTGACTCCGAGATCAGGATAGTGGGCCGCATCACCTTAACCTTGGGGTTGCGCTGGAGTGATTCTCCGGCCTTTTAGAGAAAAGCCCGCGCGGGGAGCGCGAAGGGTTCCGGTTGCGAGGGGATGCATATGCTTTGCGCTCTCCGCCCCGGGGCGGCAAATATGGCTGATCCCTGCCATTTCAGTGACGGGGTGCAGCCTTATCTTCCGGAAGCGTATTCTATCGCAATCGGCAGCGCATCAACAGCATGCCACAACAAGAGCCTCATACCGTCCCCCGCATAGGGCACATCCAGATCGGGGACTGAGGGGCTATTATGGACTCCGCTACCCCGGTCAGGCCATCAGAGGTACCCCGTGAGCGTCTCCAGGGTTATGCGGTATGAGTCAACCTCATCTAAACCTACGATGAGGTAGAATTCCTTACCGCCTCTCTGAACGTTTTTGATTATGCTTCCCGGGTAGCGCAGTTCAGCACCTTTCACGATGGCCCCGCTCTTCAGATCCACCAGCGCCATCCTGAAATATGCCGCTTCAGGCCGTATCGTTGCGGAAACGCTACAGTTAAGCCTCCAGACCGCGTATGGCACATGGAATGTCTCCGTGATGCCTCCCTTCCCCTCCTCGATATAAGCAAACGGAACGATCTCTGTGCTGTTCTTCCATAGCGGATCCGATCCTCCGTAGGACATAAGGTTGTCGGGGAGGTGGATGCAGGGATAATCCCAGAACTCAGATGCATAGGAGATCCTGAACGGTCTGGGTGGTTCGGGTGGCGTAACCGATGGCGTCACTGAGGGAGGGGTGACAGGGGGCTCCGGCGTGGTCTTTGCCGGGGCGGTCACCGGAACCTCCGGTCCGGCCTCCGCTGCCGGGAATTGAAGCACGACCGCCACCAGAGATACGATGATCAGAGCGGCGAGGATGCTGAGGATGTCGCCTTTATCCACAGATAAAAAGGAGTATACAGGGTAAAAACACCTTCGATTGGATCCTGTATTTCAGCCTGTCCGTCGAATAGGGGCGCAGGATTGCTCCCACCCCCCTTCTCAGAACGGAGCGTGCGCCTTTCAACGCACTCCGCTCAAGCACTTCACAACCCAGGTTTTGGGCGGCACTA
>JAAZIF010000163.1 GCA_012510335.1 Methanomicrobiales archaeon
ACCATCCGCTTCCGGATAGAGTAAAATATGGAGTGAAACGAGGCTCTATGTTCCCTCGTAGGCCTCCATGGCAAGGCCCGCGAACTCCTCGCCCGAGAGGTCAAACGCTTCCTGGACCCTGGTGATACCCGCCGGATCGCCCAGTTTCAGCAGGGCAGCGGCGGTCAGGCACCGGCAGCATTCGGACCGGTGACGATCCTGGAGCACGGCAACCAGTGGATCGACCGCCCGGGGGTCACCGATCTCGGCGAGCGCCCAGACCACCGTGTTTGTGATCCCATCCTCCGCGGTCCGTATGACCTCTATAAGCGGCTCAACTGCACCGTTGCCGATCCTGGCGAGCGCCATCGCCACAACCCATCGGGAATCGCTATCGACAGCATTCAGGGTCTGCATAAGTGGTCCGACTGCAGGCACCCCGAGAGCCCCGAGGGCTTTGATCGCCTGCAGACCGGTGTAAGTGTCACTATTAAGCATGACACGCATTAGCTCCCGAACCTCTGTAGCGCTCTCCTCCTCTGCCTCCTTCCCATGCATGATCTCTTGCATTCTCTTCGCCTCCTTTCTGCGAACACAAGATATTCCGGGGTTAAAATAAGCCTTTACGAACCAGAATCGCCACGCGGGATTGCCACACAGCATTGCCCGGCATAGATCTCCATGCCCCGTGGTTGCTCCCGCCAGCAAAACGGCACAAATCCTCACCGATTTGCTGTATCCGGCACCTCTTCCAGGATCCGATCCGGGAACTCAGCATCCCCTGACCGCCCGGCAGTCACCGCCGCCATCACGCCAAGCACCACATCATCCTTGCCGATGATCGGGGTCGCGAGGAGGTCTACCAAAAACGCCCTGCCATCGGCATCGATGGCGGTCAGCTCACCGTGCCAGGCCCTGCCCCCAAGGACAATCCGGATGATCTTCTGGATCTCGTCGGGATGTTCCCAGAAGCAGGAGAAGTGTGACCCCGGTATCCTTTCTGCGGTCATGTGACCCCAGAGAGCGAGGTACGCGGCGTTCACGTAGGTCACCACGCCATCCCGGGAGAGGAGCGCTACCGCCCGCCGGGTGGAGGCTATCGCCCGATCCTTGATGAGGAGTTCCTGCTCACGCCGCCGTAGGTCGGCAATATCAGCAAGCAGGAGGCGGTGGATCCGAAATTCTTCGGTTATGTCTTCACAGGTGATATACTCCATCCCGCCGGGGAGAGTGACGGCGCGGCAGAAAACCGTCTTCTTTGTTCCATCGTGGATCTGGATGGTGAACGTTCTGGGCCGGATCCAGCCCGGGACCGATCGTTCAGGGTCCGAGCACCAGGTATCGATAACACCCTGCCGGTCGCCGTCATCCGGGAATATCAACCGGAGCCATTCGGCGACTCTGGTTGCAATTTCCGGCTCGTAGCCGAAGATATCGGCGAACTGCCGGTTGGTATAGGTAAACCGCCCTTCATGATCGATGAGTGCGACCCCGAAGGGGGATGCATCGAGCATGCCCCTGAATCGTGCCTCACTCA
>JAAZIF010000164.1 GCA_012510335.1 Methanomicrobiales archaeon
CTGCCGGGGGTGCTCGATTGCCGGGCGTTTGAGCGGGTGCGGGTGGGCCCTGACTGGTGCAGGATCTATGGGGGGGCGGTCTGCCGATCGCAGGAGGCGCAGGCGCTCACTTTGCGGACCCTCATAAAAGTACCACATAATAATACTCCTAGGCCATAAAGTACAATTATAATATCCAACATATATTTCTTATGTCTCGTTTCACGCCTCCTTACCCATTGAAGTACACCCTTCAGGAGTTTCATGAAGAAGGGCACTACACTACTATAAAAACGCCTCTCATCGCCGTGGTCGTTGCTTATTTCCTCGACCAGATCGAGTTCGTCGAGGCCATCAATGCAGCGCTCACCTGGGATCAGAGTCAATGGCGGGTGAGTCCGGGCAATCTAGCGAAAGCCATTGTATTGCTCCCCTTCATCTATCCCGGACCACGTCTCCCGATTTACAGCATTTCTGATCGCTACAAGGAGGTGGACCCAGACATCTTGTTCACCACAGAAGTGCGCGCTGAATGGCTGACCCGTGATGCATTCTCTTGCATGCTGGATCGATTCTTCGCTGCTGACTGTGAGCGCCTTTTCGCCACTCTTGCCCTCCGGGTCTACACTGTGTTCTCCATCCCATTCCAGCTTGTTCTCCATGGTGACACCACTTCGATCTCCCTATATGGCACCTACGAAAGAACAGAAAAGACCTCTCCATCTGCTCCTATTATCTGCCACGGTCACAGCAAAGAGAAGAGAGATGACCTTGTCCAGCTTATGCTCGGTCTGGTCTGCGATCCGCTTGGCATTCCTCTCATCACCACCACTCGTGACGGAAATGAGGCCGATTGCACCTGGAATAACGATGTTATCCAGAGACTCGCCGAATTAGACCCCTTTTCTAGTAATGATATCACCTACATCGCTGATTCAAAACTGGCAACCGCCCCGAACATCCAGAAATTACTGGAAAATGAGTTTCGCTTTATCACCCGAACTCCGGCAAATTTTAGCAAAAAGATGGCGGAAAGGGTGACTGAGGCTGCCTACAAAGCGGATGATGCCTGGATACCGATCGGCTCATATCGGAAGGCAGGCGGGGATGTTCTGGAGACCTATGACGTGCAGGAGTTCACGAAAAGGACAGATGGTGGAGTGTCCTGTCGATTCCTTGTCTTTCGAAGCAATCACCGGAGAAATCAATTCGAGGCCGAACTGCCGAAGAAACAGAAAAAATTCGCTGCAGCTCTCAAGAATGTGACCCAAAAACGGTTTGCTTGTGAGACTGATGCAAAACGCGCACTCAAAGAAGCACGCAAAAACCTCCGCAAACATCGCCTCTGGAAAGTCGATCTGACCATTGAAACTATCGTCACCGAGAAGAATCCACGGGGAAGACCGGGAAAAAATCCCCGGCCAAAGATTCAGGTCACTGAATGGGTGATCCGGGCTGGTGAGCCACAGTTGCAGCAAAACGTCTATCTGGCCGAACTACGCAAGGTTGAGTCATTTGTTCTGATGACAAACGTTTCTGAGGAGGATGCACCGGCAAAGGAGATTCTTCGCATCTACAAGGGGCAAAAGCGAGTGGAAGACAACTTCTCGGTCGTCAAAGGCCCGACGATAGTTGATACCATCTACCTGAAGAAACCAGAGAGAATCACGGCACTTGTGACGTTGCTGGCGGTGTCCCTCCTAATCCAGGTGGTGATCCGGGTGTTGGTACGCCGGAATCTGGATGTTATGCCAGAGCCACCGGGACTCGACCACGGTTGCAAACCGCTTATCCGGCCGGGACTGAAGAAGATCCTTCGGTTCATCGGATATCACTCA
>JAAZIF010000165.1 GCA_012510335.1 Methanomicrobiales archaeon
ACTGCCGCATCGTCTCGGTTTTCTCGCGTGCTGCCGCGACCCCGACCTCGACCCGATCGGCGAGGGCGAAGAGGGCGTCGACCCGGCGGACGATCTCGTGCTGTTCGGGGAGAGGGGGAAGTGCGACTGTTTTGAACTATCTTAAACGTAATTTTTCCGTGCAATGCCCATGATATCCTCAGGGTGGAACCGCGCAGGAGCCCCAAACTCTTGAGTACGGTGATCAGCCCTTGAAGAAAAGTCACCCGCAGAGACAATTGGTCTCGGCTCTTGCATCCTTGCAGCAGGTTTCATACAGGTTTGCAGCACCTGTTGCAAAGATCAAACGGCCGAGAACAGCGCCGGTTCTACCAATACCTGTACAGATAGAGAGAAGTGTCTCTCTAAGTACTGAATTACAGCAGAATACCCACACAGTCGCAGGCGCCGGTTCAGGGGTGAGTTGAGTGTGCGTGTGCGAAACCCGGAACAGTGTAAGTGATCCCGAAATACAGGCAATAAGGGGCGAAAACACTCATCAAAGCCCTTTCTACCGGCCGTTCAGTGACGCCGCCTGCCGCAAGGTGGTGCAAAGTGGTGCAAAACCGGGGCCTGTGCTGCAAGAGTCCCTGCCGGGGGCGCTCGATCACATCCTCATGACTGCAGACCCGGCCCCCGGAGGCGCTATCAGAACAGGTAAGCACGATCCCTTGGATGCACCCATGGTTGACAGACCCCGAGAGTCAAGAGATCTCCATGAACATTCCAAAACCCCTTTCACGCTGAGCGTAAAGACCCTATACCACGTACCATGAATGATAAAACGACACACCGCTCCGACCGGGAGATCATATACCGATGGGCGGTTGCAGAGATCAATCCCGGCATAGCCCGTGTCCTCTCCGAGAAAGAACAGACATACCAGGAGAGAGACCGGTGCATCGGCATCTTCTACGTGGACCACGAGGAGGGGGTCACTTTCCGCATCCATCACCTCTGCCGGATCGAGCCCGGCCGGCTGCCGGAGATCACCACGAGCTTCGAGAACCACGGCGAGGGATTCATACTCCACTCCGATGACATGGGAGCATACACGCTCCTGTCGGATGGGGACGCAAGCGATCTCGCGCTCCTCGAAGAGCAGAGGTGGCGCATCTACTACGAACCGGAACAGATTCAGGAAGTACGAAAGAGGACTGACCTCGACAGGTTCAGGGCACAGGGGTACTTCGACGATGTATCGGTGGTTCTGCTCTCAAAGGGCAGGGAGATTATCCCTGAAGGGGTCTGGGTCCGCCTGGAGAGACAGTCGGACGACGGCGCCACACTCCGGGGGATACTCTTAAACGAACCGTATTCGGACTTCGGCATGCACGAAGGGGATATGATCACGGTGCGCCTCGTCGAGGACGAGGAGGGGCGGTTCCTGGTCGCAGAGGTGTGACCGGTAGCGAGAGCAGAAATCATCAGCCGGGCCTATGCCAGGATAGAGGGAGGAGATCCGGGTCTTGTTCCGCACACAGCACCTGAAATGGGTGCCGGGATCCTCCGGACCCCCGCTGCAAACCCCGGGGTACTTCCTTCCGGAGAGGCCGGACGGCGCCGGAGATGATCCGGCTGGCACCCCCGACAGTCGAGACCTCTGGCCCCTCACAGCGCCTCGATCAGATCCTCGACAACAGATTCAAGATCCTTTCCCCGGCACGCGATGGTGATATCGGCGTACCGCTCATACAACGGTATGCGCTCATCATACATCTCGCGGAGACCCTGGCCCGGGAGGAGGACGATTCCCCGGGTTGTTATGTTCTTGAGCCTCGCCTCCATCTCGGCATAGGGAACCTCCAGGTACACGATCACCCCTCCCGCCTTCAGGTGTGCCATCGCTTCCTCGCTGTACACCACGCTACCGCCCGTCGCGATAACCACACGCCGGGGATGGAGGGAGAGGATCGTCTCCTCTTCGATCCGCCTGAAGGCATCCGGCCCATCTTCGTTGAGGATCTCCTGAAGCATCCTCCCGGCCCTCTCCTGGATCAGGAGATCCGTATCGACAAACCGCATACCGAGGGCTTTTGCAAGGACGACGCCCACGGTGCTCTTCCCCGCGCCGGGCATGCCGATGAGGACGATGTTTTTGTGGTGATGCATGCTGCCCCCTGGACTCTGTTGATACGTTAGTGGGATTTTGAGGGAGAAGAAGGTTGTTTAAACGTGGGGTTGCCCGGGTTTACCGGCCTCAGAGATCATCGCGGGGGGAACGATGGGCGAGGGAATCGGCGGGGCGAAACCCCGGCCTCCTCCCCGTGGCGCCAGATCACAGGCTCGATCGCTTCCGCAAACGATGCCGCAGAGGTTATCCTGCCCTATTAAGAACTTCCTGAAGATATTCGGGGGGAGTTCAACAAAGCGTGTTTTTCATATCAGGGGATTTATAAGACATCCCTCAACACCGGGATTTTGCGGAAGACAAAGTATGTCGCTGCAAAGCATATTGGAACGCAAACGACGCAGAGCAGGAGCCATTTAACAACCGGGTACAATACAACCGGGATGAACAGTAGAGTGACTGCAACGATGATCGGAGGGTGAAACATATAAACCGCAAACGCATTTTCTGACAATACCTTTATCAACCTGCTCTGGCGGTTGAGTCTCTCCCTGAAGACGGTGATCAGCCCGATACTCATGGCAACCGCTACAAAGGATTCCCATACCGAATATCCCGCACTCTGCCAGGTCAGCCCCCCCAGAAGGGCGGTCGTGTTTCCGCTTTCGGTGATCGCTACTATCAATGCCAGCCAGGCGGCGAAACCCAGGACAATGCCGCTGATCAACCATCTTTTCCCGGTTCGATAGCTAATCCTGGCGAACAGATCGTTTCTGTAAGATACGATACCCATGCTGAAAAGGGTGATATACGAGGCGAAATAACAGAACTGGAAGTTCAGGACGCTTGTCCCGATCGGCTGGACGATCCGGATCAGAAAGGCGGAAACAGAAATAATCAGAATGAGAAGGACTGCCCGGGCAAAAGACGGCTCGAGCCGTTTCCTATTAGAGTCGGGAGCTGGATTGCGGTCCATCAGGCGCAGCAAAGCGTAAATCAGCGAAAAGGAAAAGAGCGCCGCTGCGAACCACATCACCCCGGTTCCTGAAAGAAAGCCAAGAAAGCTAAAACCGATCCACGGATTGTCGAGTTCGATGTATTCGATGAACGGTGTTACGGTCACCATATAGATCAGCGTGGGGATGATCAGGCGCCTGAACCTCTCTCCGACAAACGGGCCGAACCCTCTCCGGCCGAAGCTCCCTGCGACAAAATAGCCGGCGATCAGAAACAGGAGCCCGAGAAAGTATGCCTGTTGAAAGGCTAGA
Organism: Methanomicrobiales archaeon; assembly: GCA_012510335.1. Lineage (GTDB taxonomy): Archaea > Halobacteriota > Methanomicrobia > Methanomicrobiales > Methanoculleaceae > Methanoculleus. The sequence continues at coordinate 3,358 of JAAZIF010000165.1, forward strand.
TAGAATAAGAACCAGATAGTGGATAACGTGTCCAACTGCGTGTTTGCAATGTAGTACCAACTGCCAAAGCCGCTGTACGTCACCGCCAGATGATGCATGACAACAAACACGATGACCATCAGTCTCAGATTGTCGATGTAAAGGAGCCGCTTGTTTACGTTCCTCCTTTTATTATGGGTTGGGACAGCTATCAACTGATGATCTCACTTCCACTTCGCGATTGTCTTTTCTGGAACTGTTGGCCTTGGTTTGGCGCATTTCCGGGAATGCTACCATGCGGCTCCATTTATATGGAGTAGACTGAGTTGAAGAGCATCACCCTGCAATATGAAAAAGGTAATTGCATAGGTGCTGAGTCTGGCGCCCGAAGCCCAGAAATACATAAATTTCCCATACATCACTTGGGTTTGCTTGTCTCCGTGAGCGCTCAGGCTTTTCGGCTTGCAGATACGGCGCTCTCCCGTGAGGTACCGGTCTACGGCAGAGATGTGGGTCTGAGCATTCTTCTCTGAGACCTTCTTGGTGATCCACGGTACGAACTCAGTACGGTGCTATGCATAGAGGGTCTGTAAATTTGAGGCAGTAGAACCCCAAAAATCAGAATCCGCCTTCACACGGCGAAGATCGCCAGTTCGAATCTGGCCGGGCCCATGATTGTTGATTTATTCCGCAGCATTTTGCTGTTTAACCACTTTTTGGCTGAATCTGACATTGACTGGCTTGCCCCATTTAAGGATCTCCACTTAAGAGATGCCGGGGTGATTATTCTTCACTCCGTATAGGCAGGAGGCCCCGGCCAACAGGTGCGGGGAGGAATGCCGTCTGCCTGTCCCGGAATTGCCTTCAGGCGATCCCCGTACACTTTCACCCCGCATGGCAACGCACGGTTGCAGAGCATCAAAGATAAGCAGGGTATTTCGGGCATCACAAAGCGGCAGGCCCGGTTGCTGAAGAGGTGGGACTGCCGGATCACCGAGGCGCTGAACCGATACGCGAACTGGATCGTGAACTATGCTATCCAGCACCGGATCGGCACCGTGATCCTGCCCCGATGGGGCGGGATCAAAGACAAAATCAACCACGGCCGGCGGGGAAACCAGAACTTCGTGCAGGTGCCTTACCACAAGTTTCGGCAAAAACTGAAGAGCAACTGCGAGTTGTACGGGATCCGGTTCGACAATACTCACTCGGAAGCCTACACGTCGCAGGTCGATGCTCTCGCTCTCGATCCGATCAAGAAACCGCCCTGCGGCAGGAAGCGGAGGGTCAAGAGGGGGCTGTACCAGAGTGCTCTGGGTATCCTGATCAACGCCGACGTGAACGGCGCGCTGAACCATTTGCGAAAAGTAGCCGGTGATTCCGTGATTCGGCGGATAATCGGTAGGGGCCGCGTCAACCGGCCCGTGCGAATAAGGACGGCCTTTGAAGAGTCAGCCTTCGCACACATCAAATTGCAGCCCGGTGCCCCGCAAGGGGCTACGGCCGCAAGCCCCACCCTTTAGGGTGGGTTAGTTGACACCTGCAGGAATTCCGATAGTGCCTCCCCGTGGGATCAGCGGGCCGGAGCGCCGGCCTCCTCCCCGGGGCGCCCGATCACATCCTCGATCGCCTCTGCAAGCGTCGCCGCATCGGTTAACCTCATCTCGACCCCCGACGCCTCGAACGCGTAACCGATCCCCCTCCCCGAGAGCGAATGAGACATGAGAAGGATATCGATCTTCTGTGCGAGCAGCATCTCCGCTATATGTATCCCTTTTCGTTCTTCTGCATCCGTGAAGGGGTTAGAGATGATATCCTGCCGCTCGACGCGGTTTTCTCTTGTATCGATATCGAATATAGCGAAATACGGGGCATCCCCGAAGTTACCGCTGATCCGGCCCTCCCGGTCCTGGAGCGGCACAGCATACCGGAGATGCATCCTCTCCTCGGGCTCGTAGTGGATGACGACCCGCTCGACATTCTGGATCTGGCGTTGTATGGTCTCCTCGATTCGGTCACTCGCCTGGTGCGCCTCCTTGAGGTCCGGTGTCGCCATCTCGATCACCGCCTCGACGAATATGTAACGCCCGGAGTTGCGCCCCGTGACGCTCCTGATGCGGCTCACCGTCGGGTCTGACAGGATGATGCTACGGATCTCGCTTAGCGTGTCGTAGTCGACCGAGGCATCAAGGAGGGGCTTCATGCTATCCTTCAGTATATCCCAGCCCGCCCGGACGATGAAGAGGGCAACGATGAAGGCCGCGATCCGGTCCAGGGGTATGCCGAAGAACTGGCCGAGGAGTGCAAAGAATACAACCGAAGAGGAGAGGACATCCATCTGGTGTTGCCTCCCGTCAGCGATCAGGCCCGGCGAGTTGTACTTCCGCCCCACGTTCACCTGGTACGTGCCGAGTATGAAAGGCACCGGGATGAAGCCGGCGACGATGAGGAGAACCCATCCACCGTAAGGCTGCGCGGTGATATCGCCTGTCACCGCCTCCATCGCGATCTCAAAAGCGGTGAAGAAGATGAGGAGGGAGATGATCACCGCGACGACGTTCTCGACCTTGTAGAGCCCGTAAGGAAAGTCCCGGCGCTTGCGTGTGGAGAGGAGAATTCCTGCGATCAGCGCAAGCGAGGCGACGACATCCACGAACGAGTGGATGCCATCCGCGCGGAGGGCAAGGCTCCCCGAGTAGACCGAGAGGGCCAGTTTTGCAACGACCAGCCCGATGTTGACGACAAGGGAGAGGAGGGCGACACGCAGGATGATGGACTCCGGCGCCCGAACAGGTTCTGCTGCCTCCTGCACTCTACTCTCCATATCAGATCGCCTCTTAATGCAGTTCTTGGTGCGGGGATTCTATTAATCTAACTGTTATGTCTCGATTGCCCCGGGCAGGTGATCTAAATCTGTTTATACCGTGGTGGGAGGTACGTCTTGTGAATCTATCAGTACAAGCGTTATGGACGACACGGATTAGCAAAAGAATTATAATATGATGATAAATATCCTGTAATATGAAACAGCAAATACAGATGAATGGACATCCTATAGACGTGCTTGCTGTTCCATACTACACACAGGGCGATACTGAGTATCTCTGCGTGATATATTCTCTGATGATGGTTCTTGAGTACATCACGTGCCATAAACAATCTTCTTTGAATATTGCCACCCCGGTTCCCTCAAAAGATGATCTGATCGCTTCAACAAGGACAGATCCCAATACTGGAACTGATCTCTCCGAAGATGTGATACGCATCCTTAACAGAAAATACCCGGCATATACGTTCACACTGGGGGAGAGTACCTTTGAAGAGGTCCACAAGGTTTTAGATGACGGCTACCCGGCAATAGTAATATACAACCCGGCGATATTATTCATCAAGCAGAAAGGCCCTGCACATGCAGGGGTCGCCATTGGCATGACTGATGGCGGATTGATCTTGAAGAATCCCTGGTACGGGGAATTCTTCTATGTCGATAAGATATCATTCACCCGGGCGTGGGATGTTGAATACAACTGGGCAATCTTCGTCAGGCCCAATCTACAGGCGAGGTTGTTAGCAGATGGAGACAAAGCAGATTAACCTGTTGCCGGCCCCCATAGACAAGAGAGAGGCCGAAAAGAGGGCTCACATGTATGTCCGGGAGAAATATGGGAACCTGCCCTCGGTAGGGGAGCCTATCCTCGAAGGCGACACCTGGCGAATCCCGATCGAGGTGAGATACCCTCGAGTGTTATTCGAGAAAGGGACGAACCGGCCGAAGAAAGTGCGTTACATGAATCTTGAAGATATCGGGGAGATACGGATCGATGCGAATAGAGGAGATCTGCTACACAAGCCGCGTTACTGGGACGTAAGGCGCGAGATCGAGCAGCAACTAAATCTTGTGCAGGTAACAGTGCAAAAAGCACTGGTAAAGACTGGAGCGGACCGGTTCTCAAAGCTGCCTTTCTCAGAACACATGCATACCCCGGTCGCCGATATCATTGCCTATCTGTTGATCAACGATCACCTCGACCTCGCGCAGGAGTTCTCACTGCTCTACGACAGAGAAAAGGAAAAATACAACAGTGTCATCGAGGCGCTGATATCGATGGACCTGGTGAGGAGGAGCGCAGACCTGCTTATCCCCGGCAATGCCCTGGTTGAGATTGAACGAAAAAGGGAGGAGTTACACCTCAAACTATCGGATGCACTGGCATATTTTTTTGTGCAGGGCTACCAGAACATCCAGAGTGTTCATCAGGTGCTGGGGCCGCATTTGACGATATCAGGATACATATATCAGCAGAGCATCGAGTACGACGACCTGATACCCGTCGAGTTTAACGAAATACAAAAATCCGTGAGATTCTCTTACGGAACCCCCCTGAAGCAGCTAAAACTGCCCCGCTACCTGATACAACTGGAGGAGATAGGCGTTATCGAGGCAACCTCGATAAAAGGGGAGGACGTCTGGACTCCAGAGCAGGATCTGCTCGACAGGGTGAGAATGGAAGAGGAGATACTCTCACCAATCAGGCGAATGTTCATAGAATCCAGTGTTGTTGCCTGATAATCCTCAAAAACCCTCCCCCTTCTGTAGCCTGACCGTGACCCGGCCTCCGCGCCCCAGAACAATAATCCTCCTCATGATCTCCTCCCGGAGTCCCTCCGGAAGCCTCCCCACCTGCCACTTCCGCTCCCGGATAACATCCGCCGGTTCCGCCGCCGCGACGGCCTTGAGGGCGTACCACGCCGCCCCATAGGCATGCTGGGGGACATGCGCAGTCGCCACCGCCTGCCCCGCGGCCCGCGCCGCAAATTGGGCCGCACTCCCGGGAGTCACATCGCGGGCGGCGAGTGATACCCAACGGATATCAACCATCCGGAATACGCCGGCCCGGGCCCACTCCCGGCACGCCTCAATGGCTCTACGCGGCCGGCAGTCCCCCGGGCTCGCCCTCTCGAAGAGCGGGAGGACGCGCTCTGCACAGTCCGCAGCCCAGGCCGCCATCAGCACCCGGTCATGTTTGCTGTACTTCTTCATCGGCTGCCGGCCCCCCGGCGGTTCGTTGCTTGCGCAGAGGCTATATTCACGTGCCTTCCTCGATGATCCGGACGTAATCCACAAACATGTACTGATTATACCGCACTTATTCATCAAACCCGATGAAGCCCAACCATTGCTCGTGGACAAAGATCGGAACAATCACAACAGACCGGCTTCCGAAAGGCTTGAGGTACTTTCTGCTCGGGTTCCGGGAACTCCCGCACCAGCCTGACGATAGGCCTCCCGGCCGCAAGTTTATGAAGGATGAAGAGATAAAGAAGGATTATTGAAGACATAATCTCTAAATATTCACTGATAGCCGATGAGAATATTACTTGATACCAATATCTTCGTTTCTTGTGAACAAGACCACGTCGTTTCACATGACCTAACTAAACTGCTCCAAATACTCACCAAATCGGGGGCAAAACTTGTTATTCACCCCCTTTCAGTTTCTGAGATACGAAGTGACCTCGATATAGGACGCAGAGAAGTGAACCTCTCGAAAACCGGGACATACTCCCATCTAGAGAGCCCGCCGGATCCCAATAGTGATAAATTGTTTTGTGATCTTATCGGGTCTGCAAAAAATGCGCGTGATGAAGTCGATAATGC
>JAAZIF010000166.1 GCA_012510335.1 Methanomicrobiales archaeon
ACAGGGAGCTATCCCGTTCATCGAGAACCTCGCTGACGAAGCGATCAAGCGCTTCCAGGATCAGGTTGAGATCGTCAACATCATGGAAAGCGAGGATATGGGCGCCATCAAGGCCAAGATCGATGAACTCAAGGCCAAAGATCCTGGCGCGTTCCCTGAAGATCCCATGATCGTCGAGGTCAAGGAGGCAGGCGCTGCCGCGGCTGAAGTGGCCGTTGCAGGCGTAAATCCGCAATTCCTTGAGTTCGAGGAGCGTCTAAATGTTATCGAGGATAGGATCGAGTTCGTTGATGCCGAGATAGCCCAGCGCGTCGGAAGGAAAGTCGGGCGGGATATCGGCATCCTGTACGGGCTGGTTGCAGGTTTGATTGTATTCATGATATTGGTGTTGATATAACTGCCCAGATTGATTGGGTTCCTATAAGGAGGATTGACGAATATGTTCAAGTTCGAAAAAGAACAAACGGTACACGACTTCAACGGTACCATGCTCGGTGGGCAGCCCGGTGAGTATCCAACCGTGCTTGCTGCATCCATCTTTTACAACAAGCACGAGGTTGTACTGGATGACCACACCGGAGAGATCGACAAGCCCACGGCAGAGGCACTCTGGAACCGCTGCCTGGAACTTTCGGATCACACAGGCATTCCGCACTTTATCCAGATCATCGCGGAGTTCCCTGAGGCTTTCGAGAGCTACATCGACTGGTTCTGTAGCATCGATGATAAGACTGCGTTCCTGATGGACTCTTCTGTCCCGGCGGCGCTTGCTCATGCATGCAAGTACGTCACCGATGCCGGGGTTGCGGATCGTGCTATCTACAACTCGATCAACGGTTCGATCGGGCCGGAGAACATCGAGGCGCTGGCCAAGAGCGATGTGAACTCAGCCATCGTCCTCGCCTTCAACCCCGCCGACCCGTCGGTCGCCGGGCGTGAGAAGGTTCTGGTCGAGGGTGGCGTCGCAGGGCAGGAGTTCGGTATGCTTGAGATCGCGGAGAAGTGTGGTGTCACCCGCCCGATCCTCGATACCGCGGCGACCCCGCTCGGTCTCGGGTCCGGCGGTGCATACCGTGAGATCCTCGCCTGTAAGGCGATCCACGGCCAGCCGACCGGCGGTGCATACCACAACATGACCGTCTCCTGGACCTGGCTGAAGCGGTGGAAGGGAACGAAGAAGGTTCCCTCACAGCAGCTGGTCGGGCTGGAGGGCAAGGATCTCCTCGTCGAGCAGCTCACACGCCACTACCTCGGTGGTGTTGATGGAATGCGCCAGGCAGCCTGGTCTGCACCGGATATCGGGTGCAACATGGTTGCAAGCACACTCGGTGCTGACCTGATCATGTACGGCCCCATCGAGAACGTCGAGGCCATGATCACCGCGCAGGCTTACATCGACATCGTCGTGCTGGAAGCGGCGCGTGACTTCGGTATTGAGCCCAAGTCCGATGATCACCCGCTGTTTAAGCTGGTCTAAAACCAAACCCTTTTTTTCCTGCGGGATTTCCGCCGCGGCCGGCCGCAGAAGCCTTTTTAATCCTGCCGTTCAGAGGAGCTCAACCCTCCCCGCGATCCTGAGCTTCCCGCCCTCGAGATAGTGGAGAACCGCCGCGTCGCCCGGGAGGTATATGAGGGGTTTTTCAAGCGCGAGCGTGAGTCTCGGCCGCCGCCAGTCTCCGTCGTCCTGCATCGCCTCCACCCGCGCCGGTATAAACTGCATCCAGTGGCCGATATGAAGCACCATACCCGCCTTGAGCGGCGCCGGCCAGTACCGGACCAGGGTCGCCCGGGCCTCAAGTCTAGTCCGGGCCTGTACCTCGGGATCGTTTGAGAGGACGAGACCGCGGTCCAGGTCTCCGGAGTCGATGTTCTTGAGCGCGAGCCCCACGCGATCGCCCTCGGTGGCCCGATCGAAGTCGTCATCGTGCTTCTGGATGGAGCGCACCGTGACCGTCTGCCCTCCGGGGTAGACCGTCAGGGTATCGTGCCTCCTGATCTCGCCCCGCACAATGCCGCCCAGGATGACCGTCCCGATTCCGCGGACGTTGAAGTGGTGATCGATCGGGACCGTTCCCCCGGCGCCGGGCTGAGAGGATGCGCGGGCGTGTGCGCGGGCGAGCAGGCGGTCGCGGAGCGCGATCGGATCGGGGTCGATGAACTCGTAGCGCTCAAGCACCGTCCCCCGGAGGAGTGGGGCCAGGTCTTTTGGGGTGAGGTAATTCTGGAGGACGATGTAGCCCTGCCCCACCCCGACCTCATCGAGCATCAGAACCCACTCCCCGAAGACCGGCGTGATCTCGTCCACCACTACGATAGCCTCATCGGCCATCGATGCGGCGTAGAAGAGCGGGGCCAGCCGTTCAGGATGTCGTGTCGGTTCGATCAGGGTGACGGTATCGTCGCCCTTCTTGAGGTTGTAAAACGTGATATCGGATGTCGTGCCTTTCTTCCCGAGGGCTTTTGCGCAGCCTGGAGATCCCGGCACGGCAACGTTAAGGTTGCCCATATTCCTGATCATTTGGGTACCTGAGGGCATGAGGTTTGCTCTGCACCGCCGGCGCGCGGGGCGCCAGGAGATACCGTAGTTCCCTGCGCTGAGGGCTGTTTTATGCGAGGGTCCGGGTGAGGGGGGCCCTGTGCAGAGGCGCGCACCACACAGCTAACCAGATGGATTTTAATAAAGTAAAGTTAATTTTTCTATACACTATGCGGAGAGCGGCACCGATCACGATCCTGGCACTCGCCGGTACACTTATTGCAAGCATGGCCTGTGCGGTCATACTGGGACCGGCAAGTACATCTCTTGGATCCCTGTTTGCGCTGCCAAACGCCTGGAAGATCTTCTGGGAGATCAGGCTTCCACGGGTGATCGTCGCGGTGCTTGTCGGGTGCGCGCTTGCCGTGGCCGGCACCGCCATGCAGGGGCTGTTCAGAAACTCCATGGCCGACCCCTACATCATCGGCACGTCATCCGGCGGGGCGCTCGGGGCCACGCTCTCGATCGTCTTCTTCGCAGGCATGGGAAGGCCGGTATTCGCATTTCTGGGGGCGGCAATCGCCACGTTCACGGTCTATACCATCGCCCGCCAGGGTGGGAAGGTTCCGGTCGAGACGCTCCTCCTCTCGGGCGTCGCCCTCTCCATGCTGCTCTCGGCGTTCCTCTCGTTTCTAATGTACACCGCCGGCCGGAGCCTCCACCAGATCATGTTCTGGCTGATGGGCGGGTTCTGGAACGTCTCGTGGGATGACGTCATCATCGGCATACTCATCCCGGCAGGGTGCCTGGCCATCTACTTCTACGCCCGCGACATCAACATCATATCGCTCGGGGAGGAGGACGCGATCCACCTCGGCGTGAACGTCGAGCGCCTGAAGCAGCTCCTCCTCTTTGTGAGTGCTTTCCTGGCCGGGATCGCGGTCTCGATCGCGGGGGCGATCGGGTTCATAGGCCTTATCACACCGCACGTGATGCGCCTGATAGTAGGGCCCGATCACCGCATCCTCCTCCCCGCAGCGGCGCTTGCGGGAGGGATCCTCCTCCTCTGGTCCGATACGCTTGCGAGGACGTTTGCCGGCGATATGCCGGTCGGGATCATCACGGCCTGTTTCGGAGCGCCGTTCTTCATATACCTCCTGCGGAGCCGGATGAAAGCATGAAGCCAGTCGAGGTCATCGGTATCGACGTCTCCTACGGCGCAAAGAAGGTTCTCGAAGTGGTATCGCTGGATGCAGAGAAGGGCGAGATACTCGGTATAATAGGGCCGAACGGGGCCGGAAAGACGACTCTTATCAAGGCGATGAGCCGGGTAGTCACCCCTGAGGGCGGGGAGATCCATCTCAACGCCCGGAACCTCGAGTCCCTCAGTTTCCGGGAGATGGCGCAGCAGGTCGCTGTCGTGCCGCAGGGGTTCTCGATCAGCTTTGATTACTCTGTGCGCGATATCGTAATGATGGGGAGGCACCCCTACATAGGGAGGCTCTCATCCGCGTCTCCCCGGGATCTGGAGGTCTGTGACAACGCCATGCGCCTTGCAAACGTCACGCACCTCGCCGCCTCATCGGTCAACGAGATAAGCGGCGGCGAGCGGCAGCGGGTGCTCATCGCCCGGGCGCTCGCGCAGGAGCCGAAGATCCTCCTCCTCGATGAGGCGACATCGAACCTGGATATCAGCCACCGGATCGAGATCCTGGATATCATAAGGGGCCTCACCGATTCGGTCACCGTGATCAGCGTCTTTCATGACCTGAACCTGGCTGCCTACTACTGCGACCGCCTGATCATGCTGAAGGATCAACGTGTATTTGCCGTCGGAGAGCCCGCGGATGTGCTGACCCGGGAGGCGATCCGCGCAGTCTACGGGATCGATGTCCTGGTAAAGACCCATCCCCTGACAGGGAAGCCCTACATCCTCCCTGTGTATGGGAATGCCCCGGGTCATCAACAGCAGGGTGGTATGCATGTCATCTGTGGCGGAGGTACGGGGTCTGACCTCCTCTACGCCCTCCACCGCGAGGGGTTCCGTGTGAGCGCCGGCGTGCTCAACCTCATGGATACCGACTACGCAACCGCGACGGCGCTTGGTATCCCCTGCATAAGCGAGGCACCGTTTGCCGCGATCTCTGCCGGCGCCCGCGATAGCCTCCGGCAGCATATCGACTCTGCGCACGCAGTCATCGTCACTGCCATGCCCATCGGGCCGGGCAACATCGAGAATATAAGGATACTGGAGGACTACCGGTATAAGTCAGTCATATTCCTCTGTGGCGGGGGAAGTCGGGCGTTCCAGGACCATACCGGGGGGGAGGCCGGCGCGATCATCCGGAGGCTGTTTGATCGGGGTGCGGTCAGGGTGGAGCGGGTCGAGGAGGTTCTGAGGATCCTCAGGGCAGCGGGTTGAGCGCCGGGAGCGGACGGGGGCTCCCGGGTTCAGGAAGCCGAAAAAAAGTGTCGGGGGGGTCTCGATCAGACCCTGTAGGCCACGAGTGAGAGTCCGAGGCTCTTCTCAAGATCCTGGATCTTATTGAGGTTCTCCTCACTCAACTCCGCATATGCCGGCTTTGCATACGCTACGATCGTTACGCCGAGCTCCTCTTCACAGCGCTGTACCTGTTTCACCTGCTCAGGTGCCAGGTCTGCATACTTCGTAGTGATCATGGTTCTGACCCCGGGCCATGGAGGGGCATCGGGTATATTATAGGTTTTGGTTCCCCTCCTCTCGCTTGCAAAGGAGAGTACTGCGGGATCCATGGGT
>JAAZIF010000167.1 GCA_012510335.1 Methanomicrobiales archaeon
CTGGACGCTATGGGCGCTATCGGGATCGCGAGGACGTTCCTGCAGTCCGGGGAGAGGGGTGACGGTATCCTCGATGCAACCGATCACATCCGGGCAAAACTCCTCTCCCTCAGGGGCCGGATGTACACAAAGACCGCCCGGGAGATCGCCGGGGAGAGGCATGCATTCCTCGCCGAGTTCATCGAGACCCTGGACGGCGAGATGCATCCGGAGCCTTCGCCGGAAGCGGTTCCCTTGACGGAGGCCGAATAACCGGTCCTGCCGGCGGGGCACATCCCGGTCGACGAGCACCGGGTGAGGGCCGCGGCGCTTCAGAGCCTCCGGACCGATGGGGTTCTCGCTGGAGAGCGGTTAACTATATCTTCATCCTGCTGGCGCCGACCCATCTCCCCTTGCCGGAGCGGCCTGCCGCCCCCGGGCATCGACAACCCGGCAATCCGGAGCCGGCTGGGTACAGAGCGGCGTTCTCCCGAGCGAGAGGAGCAGGGCCACCGTTCTGTGCGATGAACGGGGGCTCAAGAACCGCGAAGGGAATACCGCCCTCTTCGCTCACGCATCAGGGCAGAGCTTCAGCCCCACGATCCCCGATATAACCAGAAGGAGACAGAGGAGGCGGGCAACGCTCCGCGACTCGCCGAAGAGGATGATCCCGGCGATAACCGCCCCGACCGCCCCGATTCCTGCCCATACAGTATGCTGCCCCGAGCGGGAGGCCTGAGAGCGACCGCGAGAGTAGGTAGACACTCCCGGCCATCACGACAAGGGTCGCCACAGATGGCCCCACCTTTGTAAACCCGTCGGTATACCTGAGGCCGAGCGCCCAGCCCATCTCCAGGAGCCCGGCGAGGAACAGGGTTATCCAGGCAATCTCCCGCATGGGCAGACCTCATCATTTCGCCCCGGCAGTTCCCCTGATGAAAAAAGGAGTGGTATCGGCCGCATCAGAGCGCGGGTTTACCCTTCAGCGCCTCGACGAGGAGGCGGACCCCCGCCTCGATGTCACCGATATCGACCACCTCCACGGGCGAGTGGATGTAGCGGGCCGCGATCGAGAACGGGATGCTCGGTATGCCGCCCCGTTCGAGGTGGATGATCGTTGCGTCTGTGTTGCCGCCGGTCCCGACCTCGAGCTGGTAGGGGATATCATTCTTCTCAGCGGTCTCCCTGAGCCACGCGGTCATCCTCGGGTCTGCCATGAGCCCCCGCCCGCTCGCGCTGACCAGGACGAGGACCGGCCCCTTCCCCATCTCGACGCTCGCATCCCTCTTCTCGATCCCCGGGTGGTCGCCGGGGATGGTGACGTCGGTCGCGATCGCACAGTCGGGGTTCAGGGAGTAGGCGCTCACCTTAGCCCCTTTGAGCCCCAGCTCCTCCTGGACCGTGAATACACCGTAGATCGTGTGCGGTGACTTCACCTTCTGCATGGCCCGGATGAGCATCGCGACGCCGACACGGTTATCAAGTGCCTTCCCGGTCACACGGTTGCCGGCAAGTTCCGTGTACTCGCGGTCGGTGGTGATCGGGGTGCCGATCTCGATCCCGAGGTCACCTACCTCCGAGGCAGAGGCGGCGCCCACATCGATGAACATATCCTCGATCTTGATCTCCTTCTTGCGCTCCTCCTCTTTCATCACGTGCGGGGGCTTTGCGCCGATGACCCCCATAACCGGCCCCTTCGCCCCGTGCAGGATCACCCGCTGGCAATAGAGCACCGGCCCGAACCAGCCCCCGAGAGGGACGACCCGGATGAACCCCTTATCATCGATGTACTGGACCATCAGGCCGATCTCATCCATGTGGGCGGCGAGCATGATGGAGAAGTCGTCGCCACGCTTTACGGTGATCAGGTTCCCCATCGTATCCCCGGTGATCTCGTCGACCACCCCGGCAAGTTCTGCCCGGATGATATCCCGGATGTTCCCTTCGCTGCTCGAGACGCCGTGGGCGTCTGACAATTTCCTTAGTAACTCTTTTACCATCTCTCTCACTCCACAAGTGCCGCGAGACGCCCAACCGCCCGGGAGAGGTTCTCCCGGGACGTCGCGTAGCTGAGGCGCGCATAATCAGGCGCCCTCGAGCCGAACGCTTCGCCCGGCACTATGATGATGCCGCCTTCGATGGCCTTATCAATAAGGTTTCGTCCCATCGGGACAAAGGCATAAAACGCGCCTTCCGGTCGTGGGAACTTGAGGCCCAGGCCTGATAGGCCAGAGTAGAGAAGATCCCTTCTCGCGCGATACTCCTCTCGCATCCGTGCAACCTCTCCCTGGTCACCTGTGTATGCCGCGAGCGCAGCGTACTGGGATATCGATGTCGCGCACGCCTGGGCGTACTGATGCACCTTGAGGTACTCCGGTATGTGTTCCTCAGGCGCGGCGATATACCCGATCCGCCACCCGGTCATGGCATATGTCTTGCTGGTGGCGTTGATCGTTATGACGTCGTCACCGAAGTGTGCTGCACTGACGTGCTTCTTCTCGTAGATGAAGTGTTCGTAGACCTCATCAGTCACGATGGTGACGCCGTGGTCGTCTGCGTACTCAACGAGGGCACGGATCGACTCCTCGCTCTCGACGGCGCCGGTGGGGTTCGCGGGGGAGTTCAGGACGAAGAGGCGTGCCCCGTCCATCAGCTCCTTCGCCTGCTCGACATCGATATGGAGGGTTTCATCGAGCGGCACGCCCACGGGCTGTCCTCCTGCGATCGCCGCAAGAGCAGCATATGAGACGAACCCCGGGTCGGGGAAGAGCACACGGTCGCCCGGATCCACGAGCGCCTGCATAACGAGGTGGAGCGCCTCGCTCCCGCCTGCCGTGACGAGGATCTGCTCGGGCCGGAAGGTCAGATTGTTCTCCCGTTCAAACTTCGCGCATATCGCCTCCCGCAGCTCCGGGATCCCGGCATTCGGGGTGTAGCCGGTCTTGCCGGCCCTGATGGCGGCGATTGCGGCCTCTTTGATGTGATCGGGTGTATCAAAGTCCGGTTGCCCTATACCGAGGTTGATGGCGTCCGGCCCTCCTGCATCGAAGAGTTTCCGGATGCCTGACATCTCCAACGCCCTGACCCGGGCAGCGTACCTGTGCTTGCTCATTATAATACCTCACTCAATATTCGCGTGCCGGCACTGAAGATCTTCGGGTCTACACCGGGTGATCTCCATAAGCCGGGATATGATGGCGTCTGCAAAGACCATGGCGGCCGTCTCAAAGATGGTTCCGAGCGGTGCAAACGACTTGTGCTCGCCCATCATCTGCCTGACCTCAAACTCGGCCGACTCGTCGGCTATCCTGTCCCGCTGGCTCTCGATGATGACGATGCAGTCGGCGATACGCCCGATCCTCGACTCTTTCTTCGCGGTGACGAGGCAGATCCGCCCGCCGATCTCCTTTGCGGTCTCGGAAATATCCGCGACCGTCTTGGTCGCACCGGATCCTGAGAAGACGATGATGATATCCCCCGACTTCATGGCCGGGGTTACCGTCTCCCCGACGACGAACGCCAGGAGGCCGAGGTGCATCAGCCGCATGGCAAATGACTTTGCTACCAGCCCGGAGCGCCCCGCGCCCATGGTGTAGATGCGTTTCGCGTCCAGGATCTCGTCTATCAGCGCATCGATCTCTTCATCAGACATCACATCCGCTATGGTCTCGATCCTGGTCGCCATCAACCGCATCATATTCTTCACCGAGTGATCTGTCATTCGTAGTTCCCCTGTTATGTTTCACGAGAAGATACATTAGAATGCATGAGATCCACTCCTCTGTGGGAGGGTAGTGCATCATTTCCCGGGCTGCCGGGGATCGGCGGATCCAGGGATCGGAGGGTCACCTTATCTACGCTCGTTGTGCTGAAGATGTTCTTTCTCATGGATATCTGCTGCTTCTGCCACACCATTTGCTCACCCCGGAGACAGAAAAAGGTTGCCGCTGCTATCCCCGGGAATGCGCAGGGACATGGGGCGGCACCTGATCCCTGTAGATTTATTATCGCGCTTTGACTGTATAACACCGATCATAAGTGAGTTTTGATGCACTGGAGGGTGATCGCGCATCCCGGGCCACCTGCCCATCCCATCGAGATGCGGGGTGCGTGGAGGCGAAATACCTGCAGCGTCTTCTCTCCTTATCGGGCCACCCGATGGCGGGGCGAACCGGGTCTACTGCCCACCTGGAGGCCTCACTTGCCTCTCCGGGTGTTCCGGAGAAGGCGGAACGGCGTCGGGCTCGCGGCGATGGGAAACGTCCCCTCGGCCGTACGCCTGATATCTTCGACCGAGTAGAACGCCTTTGGGGCAAACTCGTGGATGGCGTTCTCCACATCCTTTATGTTTTTCCTCTTGATCACAGAGAAGATCACCTTGCCAGGGCCCAATTTCCCCTGGGCGTCGAAGACTGTCACTCCGTAGCCGGCGGCACGGAGGTAGTCGATGAGATTGGTTGCATCCCGCTGTGTGATTATCCGGATGAGGGAGAGACCCATCGCCAGGCGTTCCTCGATGAGCATCCCGACGTAGTTCCCTGTGCCGAATCCGGCCGCGTAGGCGAGGTAGTTGAGCGGGTTTGTGAGGTTCTGGAAGATCTGGCCGATGGCGATGATCCAGATGAAGACCTCTATGAATCCGAGGATCGGGGCGATCATCTTCATCCCCCGGGCCACGAAGATGATCCGCATCGTCCCGATGGTGACATCGCAGATCCGTGCGAAGAAGATGAATAGCGGGACTATAACCAGGGAAGCGATTCCCGGGTCTATATCCGGGACGATGCCGAACATAGAATCATGTTTGGCGAGCAAACTTCATAATTATATTCTATTAGATAATATATTCCCCGAGCAAAAAATCCCGTAAAAGGCATTTTAATGGATATCGTTTAACTCGTGGGGGGGTGCGGGGCAGGTCGCATATCACCCGGGCGCGATCAGGCGAGATTCTGATCTTTTGCTCTGCATCTCGCCTGCCAGGGGCTTCTTGTGTGGTCGTCGGCAGAGGAGGAGAGCGGGAATCACTTCCCGCCCTTCTTAATCTCCTCGATCATCTCCTCGACTTCCTCATAGCCGTGCTGGTAAAACTCCTTCTCGGTCGGCTCGATCTCGCGCAGGAGACGCAAAAACTCTCCTGCATGCTCTTTTTCCTCGTTTGCGACATCGAGCATCACCTTCCGGACCAGCGGGTCGTCGGTCGATTCAGCAATCTGCTCGTAGAATTGGATCGCCTCATATTCAGCAGCGATCGAGAACCGGATCGTTCGTATCAGTTCGTTCCGGTCCAGTTTGCGCTCCAGGCGATTCCCGGAGAAGGGATCTGTGAAATCAGGCATACATCATGGCCTCCTTGAGAGATGGACGGGATCTCCCGGGGGCGCATGTGCCTGGGTGTTATATATATGTTGGGCGCGCCAGGGCCGGCAGCGGTATCCGGATCCCACGGGTTCACCAGATCCAGACCTGATCGACCCAGTGCTCGTAGTTACCCGGCCACTCTGGTCTTTCGCCGGCGATGACCTCTCCGAACTTCTCCTGGAATCGCTTATGAAATGCCTCGATCTCCGGATACTGCCGTCCGGTCTGAATCGCTTCAGCGAGCACCTTTCCGAGGCTGCGGGCATCCTCTTCCGCCCGGGTCAGGGCGCCGGGATCCTTCCCGATCGCGACCCCCACACCGCCGACCGGCGTTGCGCCGAGCATCTGGAGGAAGTGGTTCAGGTACGTCACTACCGCCTGCTCGGCGTGGTCGCCTGAGGTGGAGACCGAGCACCCATACTTCCCCGATAGCGCCTGACACTGGATCCCATCGGCCATCCGGTCGATGAGCAGTTTCATCTGCCCGGTGAGCAGATCGACGTACACGGGTGATCCGAGCACAAGGCCGTCTGCGGCCTTTATCTTCATGTAGAGAGCCGGAAAATCGTCTTCCTCGGCGCACCTGCCCTCCTGGAAGCAGGCGCTACAGGCGTTTCGAAACCTTATATCGAGGTCTACGAGGTTCACTATATCGACATCTGCGCCACCCCCCTTTGCGCCATCGAGGACCGCTGAGATGAGTTGCAGTGTGGCGCTCCTCTCGCCCCGGGGGCTCCCGTTAATTCCGAGTAGTTTCATGGTTGTCAGCTCCGGACAGCGGTGCCTATCGATCGCACCCGTTATGAAACTTTCCAGGTGATCCCGGGATCTACCCCTCCAGTCCGGGGTTGACGGTGGTCTGCGTTGATCCGCCTCCCTGATCGAGACCTTCTGGACTTACTCTAACCCGGGCAAAAAGGATGGCTGGAGGTTTCCAGCAGGGAATCGAACTCTATCTCCCAGAGCCTCAGGCGAGAATCGAACTCGCGACCTCGTCCTTACCAAGGACGCGCTCTGCCGGCTGAGCCACTGAGGCTTAACGCACCAGCTACGTTGGAGGTTTGCGCTATAAAAGGTTACGGCCGGTGCCGGGAGAAGGGTATATCTGCCCCCTGCTCAGCCGCCCCTATTCCTCTGCACGCGCTGCGCCGATCTCCTCAAGCGCGGCCATACTGGTGATTACACCATCGAATGAACCCACCTCTATGATGGGAATGACGCCGCTCCTGCGCACAGCATCCATCACCGGCACAAAATCGATCGTCCCGGCCCCGATCGGGTCGTGCGAGTCCTCGGTGCCATCGTTGTCGTGCAGATGGAAGTGTATCGCCGGGTGGGCGAGGAACGCATCCAGGCACCCGTTCAGGTGTGCGTGGCCGACATCGAGTGCAAGTCCTATCCCATCGATGAGCGGCAGATCCTCAGGTGATCGCAGGAAGAAGTAGTCCCAGTTCGCCATATTCTCTACGAAGAAAGTGACCGAGAGGTCGTCGGCTGCCGCCTTCAGTTCATCAAGCGACCGCCGGAATCTCTCCGTCGCCCGCTCCCGATCCTGGAGCCACGCATAGTAGCCCGGGTGGATGACCACGTCAGCCCCGACCTCGGCGGCTATGGAGAATGTCTGTGTCAGAACCTCGACGCTCGCCCGCCTGATAGGCTCAAGGACGCTTGCGATGTTGATCCCCCGGGCCGGCGCATGAATGAAATAGAGAAACGAGTAGCTCTCAAGCGGCTCCGCATCATCAAGATAATGGAGTCCCTCATCCATCACCTCCACGCAGTCGGTTATGGGGGCGAGTCTCTCGAGTGCCGCCGGGAGCGGTTCATGATTGAGGCAGTAGGTGGAGATGCCAAACATAATACAAGATTCCGGCCAGCGCGTTAAATAGGTTCGGGATATACGCCTGCCGGAGCGAGTACAGCGGGGTCAATCCACATAATTTATGGTAACCGCCCTCTAAACAAGTAGACATGGCTGGCGGTTTCATCCCGGAGATTGCCGTCTCGAACCGGCTTGACAAAGCAAAGGTCGAGATCTTCTCCTTTATCGAGACCAATGCCGAAGCCATCGATGAAAATTTCCCCTCATTCTTCGGCAAGATCGCTACAATACTCGAGCGGGCGGATGTCCCAATTCCCGGCCAGGTGCATGATGAGTTCATCGATGCGGTCGCATATCAGGTCTTTAACGTCAGCAAACGGGTCGGGGATCCCCGCTTCGTCAGTCGCGTCTGTGATATCGCCTGCGGGCTGAAACGGAAGAAAGAACGGAAAGCCGGCGTCCACCTTGCCGCTGCCGTCAAACTGATGAAGATGGGGATGCCGATTGCAGCGGCAGCCTACCTCAAGCCGTACTGGAAGCATGACGTTGCCGTAGGGTGCTGGTATGCATACTGTTACTATATACTCTATAAGGATGGGTCAACCGAACCCGGGTATTCGGTTGCGGAGCGATGGAACTACCTGAAGACCGCGCGCCAGTATATGGACGAACTCGGGCAGCTGAGACCCGGCCTGCGGCGCCTGGTCAGAGGGGAGATCGAGGGGGACAGGTGGCTGGTCGAGCCGTTCTGGGTGATGATCTTCCTTGCAACCGAATGGTTCCCTGATAACCGCTGGTTCCTGCAGATCGGTCTTTTGAGGGCGAAGGGAGATAAAAACGACGTGGTGCTGGTGAAGTTGCTCCAGATCGCCCTCGTCCGGTTTCCCGATGATATATCCTTCTACCGGGAGGCATACCACCTCAAGTTCGAGCAGGGCGACCTCGGCGATGCACTGAGTTTCATCCGCGATATGATCGAGAGGTTTCCCGGCGACCACGAACCCATCTACTACGGTCTCCGGACTGCTCTCTACCTCCCGCGTGATGCCGAGTACAATGAGTTCCGGAGACTTGCCGAAGAGAGAAAGATGCCGGGGCATGTCCTGTGTCTCATCGACTACACATACGCCGTTCTCCGGGGTAGGCAGAAGCAGGCGGGGCTCTGCCTCGATGAATTCCAGAAGAAGTATCCCTCGCTGAACTACTACTCAGACCTGCTCCGGTTCGTCACCATCGATGCCTCTGCCCACCCGGATGGCATCAACCGGGCGGTCTTCACATCGATCGATAACTTCTGCAAGAGGATGCTCAAGATCGGGGAGGCGTGAGGAGGTCGGGCCAAATACTGATGAGCCCTCACGCCAAGGTACTGCTATGGCATACCGCTACCTCTTCGGCCCGGTCCGCTCCCGGCGCCTGGGCACGTCGCTCGGGGTCGACCTGGTGCCGCTTAAGACCTGCACATTAAGCTGCGTCTACTGTGAGTGCGGGCGGACGACATGCCTCACAATGGAGCGGCGCGAGTACGTCCCGACGGACCGGGTCATCGCGGAGGTTGATGAGTATCTCGCGGAGGATCCAGATCTCGATTACGTCACGTTTGCCGGTTCAGGGGAACCGACGCTCCACTCCGGGATCGGCAAGATCATATCATTCATAAAAGATCGATATCCGCGCTACCGCATCGCGGTGCTGACCAACGGCACGCTCTTCACCGACCCTGACGTCAGGGCTGCTCTAATGCGGGCGGACCTCATCGTTCCGTCGCTTGATGCGATCTCTGAAGAGGTATTCAGGAAGA
>JAAZIF010000370.1 GCA_012510335.1 Methanomicrobiales archaeon
CCGGGCAAGGTTCAGGGCGTTAGAGCCGATCAGTGACTCCTCTTCCTGATGAAGCCCGTAACGCCCGAGGACGAGGAGCCCCGCCCCCATGGCCGCGGCGTGGTGATGCATCTGCGGGCAGGCCCTGCCGGCGATGACCACCGTATGGATCCGGGCGCCCATTGTTCGCGCGAGGGCTGCCCCACGCTCCAGGCTCCGCTGGTAGAGGTGCTCGAGACCCCGGTCGATGATCTCGTCGTGGAGGCGCTCCTGGGCCGGGAAGTCGAACCGGCGCTCTGCCTCCTCCGGCAGTATGCCGGCGATGACCGGGAAGACGGCAGAGTGGAAGAATGGATCGTAGACGGCCACCGCCTCCAGCGGCGCATCAAACGCAGAGGCGACGGCGGCCGCACGCCGCAGGGCGGCGTAGCCTGCATCGCTCCCATCCACGCCCACGACGACCGGCCGACCCTTCAGGTTCCAGGGCCGCCGCACCAGGAGCAGGTCGCCCGTACCCCCATACAGGAGCACCCGCTCGGCGAGACTCCCGAGGGGCACCTCCGGTGTCTGCCCGTGCCCGGTCGCGCCTAGCACCACAAGATCGGGCCGGCGCTCCCGGATGAGGCGGAGAACCTCGACATACCCCCTCCCCTCAGCCGTGACCGGTTCAAACGGGATGCCCCGTGCGGCGGCCTTCGCCGCCAGCGGTGCAATGTAGGCATCCGATATGAGCGCCATGCCCCTGGATATAAGGTCATCGTGCGTCACCCTCAAGGAGTCGAGCCGCTCCTCCTCCTGGTAACGTCCGGGAAGGCCGGGCTCCATATCCTCAAAGCGCTGCCGGTGCATCCGGGCGGAATAAACATGACAGCCGGTGCATCTGCCCCTGCCGGTGACCGCGGCAAATGCGAGAGCCGCCTCACCCGCCAGGTCAGAGCAGGGAGAACCGTCCACCCCCACGAAGATCTGCCGGTACATCATCGCACACCCATCATCCGGGATGACAGGGGGTGAGAACGCCCCGGGCGGTGCGGGTCTTTGCGAACCTGCCGGTACCCTGGATCGCGGCAAGGGTTTTCCCCTGCGGGGCTGCCCGGTGAGGAGAGGAGGTGAGGGCTGATGCACCCGCTCCCATCCTCACCTGTGATGGTCATGGTGCTCTGGCTCCGGGTGGTGCGTGAACCCGGGAGCCACCGGGGCCGTGGTGGTCACAGGCGCCACCGGGACCGGGGTGCTGTCAGTGAATGGCACGATCTTCCAGATCTCGCCGGTGCTTGTGGATCCATCCGGTCCTCCCACATCGTTTGTCAGCACATACATGTCGTGGTTGGTGTCTTTGCCAAGTCCACGCAGGAACATGCCCGGGGTCTCGTTGTTCCTGGCGGTGATGTTCAGCTTCTGGGCCTGCCACATGGCGTTATCCTCCGGCAGCGCTCCCCCGATCCATCCCGCCGGGGGCGTCGCGGCGAGTATGGTGCCATCTCCGACAGTCCGGCTGTCGCTCCAGTAGCCGAACATGTACCTGCCCTGGAGCCCCA
>JAAZIF010000168.1 GCA_012510335.1 Methanomicrobiales archaeon
CGCGCCGCCCGACCCGTAGGCGACGACCTGCTTGAGAAGAGTGAGCGACGGCCATAATACTGCTCCAAACCCGGCGGCCGCAATGCCGGCGCCAAGAAGCCCCCCGATCAGGGCGTGACTGCTGGATACAGGGATTCCGAGGTATGAGGTTGCAAGAACCCAGAGAACCGCACCGACCATGGCTGTGAGGATCAGCGCCGGCGTGAGAAATTCGGGATCGACGATCCCACTGCCGATGGTCGCTGCAATCGCCGTGGTAAAGAGAAGGGGGCCGAGGAGGTTGAAGACCCCCGCGAGGAGGACCGCCTGCAGGGGTGTCAGGGCCTTTGTCGCGATGATGGTGGCAATTGAGTTCGCGGCATCGTTTAAGCCGTTCGCAAAATTGAAGAGTAGCGCGAGCAGGATGCCGAGGATGATGATCAGGTCCATAACGATCAGGTGTGTCTGATGGCTATATCACTCAGGACATTTGCGACGTCTTCACACTTATCGGTCGCCATTTCCAGGTTCTCGTATATATCCTTGAGTTTTATGATGGTGATCGCATCCTCTCTCTGGAAGAGATCCATGATGGCGCGACCGAGGACATTGTCTGCGATGTTCTCCAGGCGGTTCACCTCAATACACCGATCCTCGATCATGGCCGGATCCTTGATCGATCTGATGCTGTTTACGGCCTTCTCGATCTCGACGGCGCTGAGCTGGATCAACTTCGCGAGTTCAACCATATGAGCGTCGGTCTCGGTGATCCCGTAGCCGTACATCTGCTGCACGGTGCCGTCGATATAATCGAGGACGTCATCCAGCGCCGATGCGAGCCGGGAGATCTCTTCGGGTTCAAGCGGCGTGATGAACGTCCGGTTCAGCTGTTCGTAGATCTGGTGTGTAATCTCATCCCCCTGATGCTCGATGTCCTTCATCCTGTAGCACTGCTCTCTCACGTTCTCGAAGTTCTCGACAAACTCGACCAGCAGGTTGGCCGCAATAACCACCGTTGCGGCCATCTCGTCGAATAGATCAAAGAAAATCTTATCCTGAGGGATCACCCATTCCTTGATGCCCACGATGATCATTATAAGGTTTTTTTGTCAGGGGCTATATAGCGATCGGTTACACTGCCCACCATGAGCAGATGCGCCGGAGCGTATGGAGACCGGGGATCTGAGTGCCACTGCCGGCTTCTGGAGGGTTCGCTCGCCCGGCAAACCGGGGAGCAGGGGCGGTACGGAGCAGTCGTCTGCCCTTGCGGGAATCAGGCAGAAGACCCCTGCCACCGGGAAAGCAGCCCTGAACCCCGGTGAGGCGGCCCCGGGCATGGCATCCAGAAACCCCTCCCCCGGGGCGATGAGCATAACAGCCGCTGGAAGAGGATCAATGTATGGAGACTCCTAACCCGTCACCGATGTAACGACTGCCAGAAGAAGATCAATGTTATGGAAACGTCCACCCGGCACCGGAGGGTGAGGGAGCCGGCTCCCCCTACCCGATCACCTTTATAAACCCATGCCGGGGTTCGAGCAGCTCCCCGCCCCGCCCGAGCTGCTCGATGGTGTACTCTATCCTATCGCGGGAGAAGCCCTGCTGCATCAGGATCTCGATGACCTCGTCGACCTTCGCCTGGCCGCCGGAGTCCCCGGAGAGGTTCCTGATGGTCTCCTTGACCGACCGGATGATATCGCGCTGCGCCTTCGTGACGCCGGTCACGAGCTTATCTATATCGAAACTCCCGCTCTCCGCATCGTAGGCGACCTGCCTGAGGCAGGCATCGACGATTCTGAGGATCCGGTCGGTATCCTCGGTGTCGACGGTGTTTGAGAGCCGCATCCGGGCGCTCGCCTCGGCCAGGCGGACCAGCCCCTCGAGCTGCCGGGCGGTCACCGGGACGGGTTTGTTCCCGCTCGCGAGGTTTCGGAGGCGCATGTAGTAGGCGATCAGTGCCTCCTTTGCGCCGTCGGAGAGGATGGGGAAGCATGTCCGTTTTGCATGGGCTATGTACTTGCGCAGGAGCGATGGATCGATATCGGGGGTGACCGGCGCAAGCGCACGCTCGATGTACTCCTCATCGATGCCGGGCAGGGGCGAGTAGTTGTGCTGCCTGATCAGCTCGCCGACGGCATGGGTCTTTATGATGTGATCAGCAATGGCCCGGTCGCGCTCGGCCTCGGGCTGGTCGGTCATAACGAATATGAGATCGAACCTCGAGAGGAGCGACGGGGGCATGTTGATCTGCTCGGCGATCGGGACGAACTGGTCAAACCGCCCGAGTTTCGGGTTTGCCGCACCGAGGAGCGCACACCGGGATTTCAGGGTCGCGGTTATGCCGGCCTTTGCGAGCGAAACAGATTGCTGCTCCATAGCCTCATGGAGCGCGCTCCGGTCCTCCTTTGCCATCTTGTCCATCTCGTCGACGGCGGCGATGCCCATATCGGCGAGGACAAGCGCGCCGGCCTCGAGCGTCCAGCGCCCGTCACCGAACTCGTCCTTGACCGCCGTCGCCGTCAGCCCGGCCGAAGTCGATGACTTGCCGCTCGTGTATATACCGCGGGGCGAGAGTTTCACGACGTAGCGGAGGATCTGACTCTTTGCTATACCGGGATCCCCGACGAGGAGGACATGGATGTCGCCGCGGAGGCGGGAGCCGTCCGGCATCTCCTTCGCGATGCCGCCGAAGAGCTGGAGCGCGATCGCCTCCTTCACGTCATCGGTACCGTAGATCGTCGGGGCGATCGACCGGGTGATCTTTTTGTAGACCATCGGATCGCGGGCGAGCGCTCTGATCTCAGCCTCGTCCTCATCGGTGATCATGACCTCCTCAAACTCCTTCTCGGCGATCTCGATGGAGTTGCACTCGAGGTAGATGTCAAAGAGCGTGCTCTTCTGGCCGTAACTGATCCTCTGCGTGGATCGGAGGATCCCGTTCACTACCACCCGGTCGCCGGGCGCGACATTGCCGGTGAGGTCATCGGTGGCATCGACATCGAGCGTCTGGGGCTGCTCGCCGCCCCGGAGACCCTCGGGTGACTCCTGGATCCTGAGTTTCTGGGTATCGACGAACCGGCACCGGTTCATGATCAGGTCAAGCCGGGTCTTTCGCTCGCAGTTCGGACAGAAATCCGGCTCGTCAAACCTCCCATAACCCTGGAGAACCGGATCGGTAAGTTTCCCGCAGGTCCGGCACCGGAAGACCGCGCTGACGATCCGGGGGCGAACCTCGGTGGTCTTCCTGAGGATACCCTCGATCGATATGAAGGTGTTGATCTGCTCGGCCCTGATATCTCTAACGTCGGTTCTCTTTGGCAGGTTCGTGAACCGGATATTGATGTATTCGGGATCCTGGCCATCCTTGAGTTTGATGAGTCTGTTCTGGATTATAGCGTCAGTTATATCCCCGATAACCTTTCCAGGGCTCCGCAGGAGCTCAAAAGCCAGCCGGTTATTCAGGATCCTGCGGTAATCGATGATGAGCGACCGGCTATAGGGATACTCGCGGGAGAGCTCGGCGAGCTCACGCCTGTACTGTTTCTTTAAAAAGTTCGTCCACTCACCGACGACATCGGTGACCTCGACGGTTATCTCTTCAGGCACGACCTGGCC
>JAAZIF010000169.1 GCA_012510335.1 Methanomicrobiales archaeon
CGATCGTCCGGGAGAGCTCCGAGAGCGGGTGACCCTTGCAGGAGAGCGAGAAGGCCTTGTACCAACCAAACGGTGCCCGCTTTACAACAAACTCATCTTCCCCGGCGATGGCCCCGGCAAGGCCCCGGAGAACAGTCACCGCAGTTTTTGGTGATGCGAGGTCAGATGAGAGATGCGCGTAGGGGTAGATCATGATGTTGGTGGTACCAAGCTGCCGGGCGGTTGTGACAACCTCATCCGTCGCCTGGCGTATAACATCCTCAATATTCTCCTCGTCGACAGACTCCACCGCACAGAAGACAGCGAGCGCCTCATCGAGGGCGTCCTTCGGGACCGCATCCTCTTCGGCGACCTTCGTCCTCTTCCGGGCCTCGTACTCGATGTGATCAGAGTGGATCAGAAGAAGTCGCATTGTTATCCCCAGTTGAACCGTTCAATGTCTGTTTTCCTGTTATATAGTAGCGCGGAAGCATATGGCACCCCGCATTCACGCGCGGCGCGCATTCTCGTGGTAGCGGGAGAGGGTCGCCTGCTGCTGGTCCATGTACTTCGCATCCCGTTTCATGTAATACGGGCGCGCGGCGCGATCGGTGCGGTAGAAGACCAGCTGCCCTATAGGCATCTCCGCGTAGACCCGGACCGGCCGGGCGTTCACGTTGCACATCTCAAGCGTTATCGTCCCGCGGAACCCGGCATCGATCCACCCGCCCGTCTGGTGGAGCTCGATCCCGAGGCGCGCGATGCTGCTCTTCCCCTCAATGCTCGCCACAACGTCATCGGGGAGCTCGATCGTCTCCAGCGTCTCGGCGAGGAGGAACTGCCCTGGCCGAAGGATGATCGAGTCGGCCACCATCTCCTCCACATCTGCACAGACGCTCTCTTTTTCGTAAGGATCGATCACCGCCTCGCCCGGGACATACCAGACGAAGTGTGAACCGAGCCTGATATCGAGGGAATTTGGCTGGATCAGGGCCGGATCGTAGGGCTCCACCTTGATAAACCCGTGCCTTATGCGGTCCTCGATCTGCCAGTCGACAAGAATCATGCTCTTAGATCTCTCCCTGAAAGGAGTTAGTCTTTCTTTTCCATGTGCCACTCCGCCCTCCGCATCAGACCGTGGAGCGTGCTCACCTCGCGGGTGGTGAGCTTCGTCCGGCCAAAGACCCGGCGGAGCAGGATCATCGTGTTCGGCCGCTTGAAATCGGGGTGGTCGATCCGGTCGAGGAACGAGTCGAGGTGCCGGTAGAGCGAGTCCATCTCGACCTGTCCGGCCAGGGGGTAGGTTCCGCGGGGGAGGTCTGCGAGCTCGTAACAGAGTATGCCGACCGCATGGGAGAGGTTCAGTATAGGGTATATCCCCGACGTCGGTATGGTGCAGATGAGGTTTGCGCGCACGAGTTCCGAATTCCCAAGGCCCCAGTTCTCCCGCCCGAAGAGAACCGCGACCGTCCCGTCGATATCTGCGACTATCTCCCTGACCTCCGCCGGCGCGTAGTAGGGCATCCGCATCGGGGTGCAGACAGATTTGCTCACCTCGCCGGTCGTAGCAACAACAAAATCAAACCCCCGGTAGACCTCGTCGATCGTCATCCGGCGGGCGCCATCAAGAAGATCACGGGCGTGGGAGGCGCGCATGATGGCTTCATCGCCGAGTGTGCAGGGGCTTACCAGGACAAGTCGGGTAAACCCGAAGTTCTTCATCACCCGGGCAGCGAACCCGACGTTCCCCTCGTAGAGGGGCTCGATCAGGACAATCGAGACCTCAGGCATGCATCACTGTACCGCCCGGACCGTGGCCCGGAGCGCATCGACCCCGTCGTCATAGACGGCGTTTCCGACGACGATCGTATCGACGAAAGCCCCCATCTCCGCCGCCTGCTCAGCCGAGCGGATTCCGCCGCCGTAGTAGAGGATGGAGTTTTCGACCGCATCGGACGCCGCCCGCACGATATCCGGATCCCCGTAAATCCCGCTGTACTCGATATAGACGATCGGGAACCGGAAGTAGCGATCCGCTACCCCCACAAACGCAGCCACATCCTCGCGCGAGAGGTCACAGTCCGCCCCGGTCACCCGTCCGACGGCTGAGGTGGGGTTTAAGACGATGTAGGCCTCGGGCACCACGATATCCCAGTTGATGCTGTTGCCGCCGCTCCGGAGCCAGGCATAATGCTTCCCGACGATCCAGCGGACGTCGTTCGTGTTCATCACACTCGGGACGAATAGGTGATCGACCGCACCGTCGAATATGACGCAGTCAGGGCTTGCCGGCTCCACCACCAGCGGCAGCCCGTAGGCCGAGACCGCATCGAGGAGTTCACGGAGGTTCTCCTGCGTCACGTTCAGGGTGCCCGAGAGCATCAGGGCATCGGTCCCGCTCGTCACTATATCCTCGATCGCGCCCGGCGGGAGGCGTTTATCGGGATCCAGTTTTGTTACGTGTGCCCAGGTCTTCCAGTTTGTATGCATGGTCTGTCACTTCACGTGGCCGATGTAGTCGTGGAGTCTCGCCTCCGCGATGCCGGTGATCGCCGAGACCCTCTCAGTGTCGGCTTCACGAAGCGTGGCGGCATCATAGATGCCTGCAAGGTAGAGCTTTCGCACGGTCGCCTCCCCTACACCGGGGATAGCCAGGAGTTCCTTTCGTCCGCGTTCGAGCGCTGTTTTGGTGATCTTTTCCGGGGTCGGGCGGCCGAG
>JAAZIF010000374.1 GCA_012510335.1 Methanomicrobiales archaeon
GCGTATCGCGGACATCCGCAAGTGGAATAACTTAAGCGAGGCTTATAAGATTCAAATTGGTGATGAGCTGATTATTCTTAGCCCGAAAGCTAAAGGCTATGTGCCTCCGCCCAAGGAGGGACAGATAGAGCTAAGCAAGCCCGGGCCGGATGGCAAAGTGGTTCATACCGTTAGACCCTATGAGTACTTAGGGAAGATCGCCGAGGCATATGGGGTCACTGTGGCACGTATTGCTGAACTGAATGGAATCAAAGTGACAACGCCACTGACCATTGGCTGGGACTTAGTTATTGTTCCCAGCAATCATACTGCCACACCAACTGAAAGACCTTTGACTCCAATTGAACGATTGACCCCAGCCGCGGACGGTAACTACTACCATATCGTTGGCGAAGGCGCGGCGTTGGAAGGCATCGCGAAACTCTATGGCATATCCGTAAAGGATTTGATGGCGTGGAATAATCTGAACGAGAACTCAATTATCTATGTCGGCGACAGGCTTTTACTCAATGTTACTCCCCCAGCTACGATAACCCCAACTTTCACACCTGTTACCCCGAGCCCTTCGGCGACAATCACGCCAACACCCAGCAACACGCCAATCCCCAGCGCGACTCCTGCGCAAGCACTTACGGAAACACCCGAAGTGAGAAGTGTAAGCAGCGCTAACATTACAAAAATCCTGTTACCTGTTTTCGCGGGAGTTGCTGTGGTCGTGGCGATTTTCCTGTTTTTGCAGTATAAGCGTGGTCAGAAACAGGACACATAAATAAAGTAATCCCTACTCATTTATCTTGAGAAACGAATTTGTTTATATGCTTTTGCATAGACGTAAAATTTTTGCTCAACATTGAGAATTTAAAATCCCAGTACCGTTTGTGCTATACGACTCATTATTTTTTTGTCAGTATTAGGGGTTCCTGTTAATTCTTGTTTGAGTTTGTTGATTTGATCAATGTGACTGTTGAGCAATTGTAATTCAGTCTCGCGTTGTTTTTGGATGAGATTATCTTCAACGGGGTGTTTTTTGTAAATATAAGATAATGCGGAATTGAGCTTTTCACGTTGGCTTATCATCGAATTCAAACCATCTAAATAAAAGCGGTATTCTGCTGTTTTACGGTTTATATGTATAAAGTTAAGCTCTTTGCTGAGTCTGATAAGATACTCAAAATCTTCCAACATGGTTAGATTTTCGTCAAACAGACCAAATTCAGTAAAGCATGTTTTTGACAATAGAAAAGTGTGGATGGGTATTCGGTTTGCTACCAACAATTGAGATTTATTAAAAGTCCACGCATCTACATCGTGTATAAGTAAAGGTTCCTTTGAAGCCGTGTTTTTTAAAATTGTATAGTAATAATTTGTATAAAATAATTTCTGATTAGAATGTTTATCAATTGCTTGCACTAGGGTTTCAAGATGCCAAGGGTAAACGATATCATCATCATCAAGAAATGCAACCCATTCCGCATTCGCGTTTTTGACACCAGCATTGAGGGCGGGTGTGCGTCCTTTTGATTCCTGGTGAAAAACATATCGGATGGGGAAATAAGGAGAAAATACGTCAACAATATTTTGAACATCTTCGCCACCATCGTTGACTAAGATGACTTCAAATTGTTTGAAACTTTGGTTAGCAAGGCTGGTGAGAGATTGCATGAGTAAAGCCGGTCGATTTACGGTTCGAAGAATAACACTTACTAACGAGTTGGAGTTATAAGAATTATAGTGGCGCAGTGTTGTGGAAAGTCTGCCAGCTTTGAGATAAAAACGGTTACGGTTGAGAACCATGTGTTCAGTGTGACTTATTCTGTTTTTATTGAATGTGATTGAACCATGATGATAAACAAAGGCATTTTGAGATATTCCTAACCTAAAACCGGATAAAATGGCACGTAAATTAAAATCGTCATCTTCAAAATTGCCTTTGAGATAACCTTCGTCAAGATAGCCTATTTGATCAATTACCGCTTTACGAATCATTACACAAAAAAATACCAGTCTGTTAGGTTCATAACAAAATCCACGGTCAAGAATTGTTTTTGCGTAATTATCAATTTCATTTGGTTTAATGTTGATTGCAGCGTAATCAAGTTGGGGGCCTTCTCCAACATAGTTAGTCATTGGGCTGACAATTCCTAATGTGGGGTCTTTCTCAAAAGCAGCTATTAATAAATCCAACCAGTTGTCAGTGGGCAATGTGTCATTATTTAAAATAACCAGAAAACGTCCTTTAGCTTTTTTGAAGCCGAAGTTAACGCCACCAGAGAAACCGCGATTTGACTCCAAACGGTAATATGTAAGCTTGTCTTTTTCTTTTGCTAATGCTTGCAAACGCTCTGGCGTTCCATCTTGTGAGCCATTATCAACAACGATGATTTCAAAGCTGGCTTTGTTTTGAACACTGTAAATCTTTTCTATGCAGGCAATTGTAAAATCAATTGCGTTATAAACAGGGATAATGATGCTTACATCAGAGGAATCAGCGGATAGTGCTTTCCCTAACTCCTTTTGAAACTGACGGCTTTTATAAATCTTATTTTTGACTTTTCTAAATAGGGAGACTAAGCCTTCTTGTTTAAGAATATCTACGGCCCGACTTATAAAATGCATTTCTTTACCTAACTAGTCTTTTTTCAGAGTCTCTCGTAACCTTATTATCCTGTAAATCCTCTAAAACGATCGTTGGGATCAGATTAAGCTTAAGTTTGGTCATCAATCGTTTGATCTTTTTACCTTACCAGTGTGTCTAACAATCGTTCGCGATTGTAAACCTCTTTATGCTTGTCTCGGGCAACTTGCGATCCGGCCAGATGAGCTTCCACACTACCTGAGCGATTGTAATTCATTACAATTTCAGGACAGTGATCAAGCTTGTAGCCAGCTCTGACGAAACGGAAAACCCAGTCGTAATCGGCAGCATTATTAAAGTGTGAGTAAAAAGGAACATCAAGAAATGGTTTAGTCCTTGCAAAGAGTATCCCAGATCCGATGTTAAACTCAAGGTCAAGATATTTTTGTCGATCAAAAGGCGCGCAATGAATTGGCTGTGTTGTTTTCCCATCAAAGATGTTGAAGTCGCAATAGACAGCATCCAGATCTTGGTGTTTTGTCATAAAACGCAATGGGCCAGAAATCCGATTAGGTAACACTGTGTCATCATCATCTGTAAAAAAGACGAACTGTCCCTTTGCCAGAGCCATCCCAGCATCTCGTGCTCTTGCCATCCCCTGGTTTTTTTC
Organism: Methanomicrobiales archaeon; assembly: GCA_012510335.1. Classification (GTDB taxonomy): domain Archaea; phylum Halobacteriota; class Methanomicrobia; order Methanomicrobiales; family Methanoculleaceae; genus Methanoculleus. The sequence goes on from JAAZIF010000374.1 coordinate 3,246, forward strand.
GAGGCGCAGGTATTTTAGTCCATCATACTTTTTCTGGAGTTCCAGCGCGCATACTGGGGTGTCGTCTGGCGAACTGTCATCTACAATGATTACTTCAAAGTTCTTATAATCACTCGTATAGATGGATTTTATGGCACTTTCCAGCAAGTAGCTTCTATTGTAAGTCGATAAGATGATTGAAACTAATGGAACATAAGAAGAAAGATCAAAAGGAGTTACAGCACCATAATTGGTGAATAGAATTTTATCCGATTCAGCCATGAGTGCCATCTTTGTTTCGCCAAAAGATTGGTTATCCTTATGTTCTACGAAAGCATCAGAAACAACCAACGGAAAACCATTTAATCTCGCGCGGATAGAATAGTCGACATCTTCGCCACCATAATAATAGAATTCCTCATCAAGCAAGCCAACAATTTCCTGAATACGTCGGGGAATAAAAGCGCAAAACATGTTGATTGTGTAATTTGTAACCATTGTTTTGCCTTCACCCCACATATCCGGATTTCCAGATCGGTGTGGCAACGTGTGCGCCCCGGTCAAAGCAAAGCCTTTTGATGCAGTGCGTAATTTTTCTAGCCAACGCTCTGTGACAACCGTATCATCATTTAACAGCACAACATCGTTTTTAGAATAACGTAAGACAAGGTTGTTGGCCATGGAAAAATTGAAGATACTCATTTCGTGAATGTGAATAATAATATCATCGGTCGCCAGATCTTTAATATTCTGCAGGTCCTGAATATGGGTGACGAGGTGAATAACGTAAGATCCCTTTTGCGTGTGTGCGCGAATGCTTGGAAGACATTCTAGAACGTTTTTCGGGGATTTACCTACGCAAATGACAATATCGGTAATTTCAGTACATGGCAACGGAATACCATCGCGATACACTTTTTCAAAGCTGAACAAGTATTCTTGTTTTGAGCTTTGTGTGCTTTTTACTTCCATAGGAGTAATTCTTGAGACAGACGAAATACTCTTAGCAATTTGAACAGCATCAAGCTGTGATTGGAGCCCGTTTTTAGATAAAGGGAAAACAGATCGCCCTTCCTTAGCACCAAATTTAATAAAGTGCACTAACGGGTTAACACCATTAACTGCCACATCAGGATTTGACTCAAGGTAATATGAAGTATTAAAACGTGCTGAGGGGTTTCTTCCTTCTTTCCATCCAGTCTTCATGAAATGCGTTAGCGGATCCATATCCGCGCGTCGAACATCTGGATACTCGCTTAAGTAGTAAGCAGAATCAAACAGATTGGTATTATTAACTAATCTTTTGTCGAGAAGGTGCCTAATTCTATTAAACATGATATTTCCTTTGAAAGTGTTTTTTTATCTTTCTAAATAAACGCGTTATTCTCCAGCTTTTACTTAGTGCATAAGCATTTATTTCGCTGGTAAGTTGTCCTATTCTGTTAAATAATTCGGACTTTTCCCCTTCCAGGGAAACAATTTGTGTCTGCAAAGTGTTTTTCTGTTCCTCAAGAGCGACGTACTTTTTCTGCAGAGTGTTTTTCTGTTTCTCAATAGCGGCGTACTCTTTTTGCAGAGTGTTTTTCTGTTTCTCAAGAGCGGCGTACTCTTTTTGCAGAGTGTCTACTTGTTCTTGTGAATTAAATAGTTCCTTTTCGTTTGATTTGCTTCGCTCTACAAATTGTAGGTTTATATCCTTAAGTTGTTTCAATGACAAGCTGATATTTTTTTGTGTATCCTTGGCTAACCGGGAAATGCTATTAAAGGCTTCTCGCCACTTGTAGCTGTTTTTTGAAAGAAGATACTCAGTCCTTATCAGTTCCTGGGCTTGTTTCGAGATTTGTTCTCTAAGAGCAGAGTCGTTGATGAGTAGCTCAATATTCTCAACCCAGCTTAATGTATTATTCTTGCTGAGAAGTCCATTCTTTTTGTGTTTAATGATAGAGTTATAAGGCTCAACATCGCTGAAAACACTTGCAAAAGCATTGGCACTATACTCAAAGAACTTTAGTGGGCTTTTGTAACTGTTAAAAGTGTTTGACACAAGAGGTGCAATAGCGATATCCATGTCCAAACCATTAAAAAGCTTGGCAAACTTTTTGTACTCTACAGTTTCAGCTGGAAGATGATGTGCTCTGATATGCTGCGTGAGAGTTTTTGGTAAAGCAAGTCCATAACAATAGAACTGTACATTCGGATAGATATTTAATATGATTTCAAGTGCGTTAGCAATCATATCCAAATCTGGACGATGAGAATGGGAACCCATATACAGAATCTTGATGACTTCGTTATTATTGGAGGTTTTTTGTGGCTTAAATTGCCAAATAGATTCATCAAGATAATTTGGTAATACAAAAACGGTATCGTTGTATTGTTTTACTTCCTCTTGAAGTGCTTTATTTGTTACTGTTATTGCATCAACTTCTGCCATTGATTGAAGGAGAGGGGTCAGGCTTTCTGTATAGCAAAGTGACTGACGGTCAGGATGGCTCAATGGAAGCGCAAGCAAATTGTCGTCCAGATCTAAGACGACAGGTATTCTGTGTTGTTTTGCGAAAGACATCAGTTCTTCATACTGCAAGTAGTTTCCAGCAAAATCACGTTGAATAACAATAATGTCGCAGGGTTCTATGCTTTCGAGTTTAAAAACCGCGTCAAAAACGTATCGTTTTACTTTCATGCCAGTACTGGTTAAAGGTGCCAGAACCCTCAAATGTTCTATTGCGGTTGTAAGATAGTCTTTTGTGAAAAACGCAATTTTGTTAATCTCCATTCGTTCACCTTTCATGAAACACTGCTATCAATATTACCATCTTTTTTCTACATATGCTTAAGTACTTCAGGACAATTACATCTAAATAAGCTATTTTTGTCCATTTAATGACTAAAATATCGGTTCTAAGTGCTGGAATTATGCTTTTTCTCAAAATGAGTGAAGATCATTGTCTCAAACAATCAGTATTTTCTCTATCACACATGCCAATTATGCAAAAAGATACTGGGAAAAAGCTTTCTGGTGCATTTTCCTGAAAAATAAGATGCAGTTGCCCTATTAAGTACTTAGAATTAATCAGCTATTATTATGAAATAAAGCAAAAATAACTGGCTTGGTGAGTGTGTCTACTTAGTAAGAGAGCAACAACTCTCAGTATGGATGACACTGAAAAGACAGTAATGTACCATTATGTAAACTTTTAACTAAAGTGGAGTTTTTAAAACCAAAAAACTTTACAATATCATGAAATGATGCTTTTACAGAAGAAAACATTCTATATTTGAGCTGGAAATATAATAAATTTGCTTCAAAGATCGTTACAAAAATGGTAAATTCCTTCAATAAGGAACGAAAACGTATCCATCATATTCATACTGAGAATTGATGGTAAGAGAGTACTGCCCAATAAATAGATGAGACGGTTTTATGGGAAGCTTCTCACACGACATAAAATAAAAGCAAACAATTCAATCTGATGACACGAACAGGTGTGTTTTGCTTGGTTTCGGGATTGCTGGAAAGGTTGAGGTGACTTAGCTTTTACTAAGCATCATCATTTTGAGTGACGTCTTCCAGCAAGCGTGGCGTAGCCCGAAGGTGTTATAAAGTTTATCGCAGTTCAGGCGCGAGATGAGCGGACGTGTGGCAGGTGTGGGGAATTCCTCGCTTTTGGTACGTTCAAGAGTCTTCACCTTTTGCTCTTCTTTGCGCGGGTCATTGGCGAGGATTTCCTCCGCCCACTCATAGCGGCTGCATGAGCCGCTGCCAACGCTGTGATAAACACCGCGGCGTTCATGCAACCATTCAATGGGGTGTTCAAAAATCTTTGCCAGTATCTGCGAGCTGACTTCAGCCAGGGTACGTGAGCTGGTCGGGTTGCTGATTTGGTCATCCACCACGCGTAACACTTCCTGTTGGCGCGCCCACTGCAAGACTTTCGTCACAAAACCGCCCTGGCGCATGGAGTATATCCACGCCACGCGCTGAATAATGACCGGCGCTTTGGTGGACATGACTGCCAAATCACCTTCTAACTTGCTTTGGCCATAGACGTTGAGCGGGTTAGGGGTATCGGTTTCAACGTAGGGTTTACCATCACTGCTGCCAAAAACATAGTCGGTGGAATAGTATAGGTAGGGGATTTGCAGGCGTTCAGCCTCTTCCGCGAGGACCAATGGCGCGTCGCGGTTGATTGCCATTGCCAGATCAACCTCGCTTTCAGCCTTATCCACTGCAGTGTAAGCAGCAGGGTTGACGATGACATCCGGCTTGTGTTCACGCACAACCTCGCGCAAGCTGAGCGGTTTTGAAAAGTCGACCTCAGGATAGTCTAATGGGATTATTAAA
>JAAZIF010000170.1 GCA_012510335.1 Methanomicrobiales archaeon
ATATCGAGCGGCACCACCCGCATACCGCTGCCGCCATGCAGCGACCCCGGTGTGCGGATCAGGCGCTTGATATCGGTTGTGACCGGCTCGTCAGAACGCGCGCCCGCGTCCCTGACCCGGCTCTCAAACCCGGGAGAGACCAGGATCGCCCGGGCAACCCGATCCTGCAGGAGAGAGACGGGGCCACCCTTGCGAACACGCTCAAGACTCCCGAGGAACTCCTGACCCGCTTTCTTGCTGATCCCGTCAAGCCCCCCGATATACGCTGTCGCCTCCTCGGGGTCAAGGCTCGCCAGCCACGTGAGGTGATCGCGTAGAGCGCCAATATATCGCCGCCGCCACGCGGTGGAGGGAGCGCGGGGAGCGAGCATGATCTCCGGGTCGATCCCGATCCCGCAGACGTAATCGATGATCTCGCGGCGTTCAGGGCTTCCCCAGCCCCGGACAGCGATATCGGTGACGTGGACATGGTAGCCGCGCCCACCCGAGAACGCAACCCTGATGTGGTTCTTCGAGAACCCCAGTTCATCGATGAGCATCCTGACCAGCTTCTCGGTCTCCTCCCTGACCCGCGCAAGCATCAGCGCGTAGGAACCACGGACGATCTGGTCGGCGTCGAGGTCGAAGATCAGGTCGGCGCCGGCCCAGTTCTTCTCTGCCATCGTCGGCGCCGACGGCGTCTGGTAGTAGGCGGTCGAGTAGTATACGTGGGCGGGAACCAGGCTTTTGACGTAGGCGCCGAGCTCCATCGGCTCCATAAACGCCATATGTCGTCTCATCCTGATATCTGACGCTGAATCAAAGAAGACAAAGCCCCATTCGCGCTGCTCGAGGGAGGACGGAACGATGAGGTTCTGCCTCCGGTAGTACTCCATGAACCTCTGCTTAACAAACTCGAGCGTCGCGGGCTTCATACAACCGTCTTGATCATGTATGGGCCCGCTCGTTCATATCCCTGCTTCCTGTAGTAGGGTCGCACCCCGACACCGCTCATCACCGCGAGCCGCGCAAAGCCCCGGTCACGGGCCTCCTCCTCGGCGCGGGAGAGGAGTTGTGCGCCGAAACTGCGGTGCTGCCACTCGCCCTCCTCCGCCAGGGTGCTGAGGGGAACCGTGCTCCCGTAGACATGGAGCTCGCGCAGGAGCACCGCACCCTCGAGTTCAGCGCGGAAGGTCCGGTGCGGGAACCGGAGCCGCGCAAACCCGACGAGGGCATCCTTTGAGCCCGCCTGGATGAACCGCTCCTCGCCGCCGCACGACTCATAGGCATACGTCGAGATCGCGACCTCCTCGGGCGCGGGCGCCCGGCCGACCTCCCGGCACCTGATGCACCGGCACCGGAGTCCCAGTTCATGGAGACGGTTCCCCGCGAGCTGCCGGAAGTTGCTGTGCCGGGAACCTGCGACGATCAGTTTCGCCGGGATGTCGCGCTGGATGCGCTGGAGGCGGACGTACTCCGGGAGGAGGGATTTTGCGTAGGCGACGAGGTCGATCAGTTCATCCTCGGTGTAGGGACGGTACTCGCCCCGCTCCCAGAGCGCCTCGATCTCGGATGCCGGCGTCACAAGGGTGGGATAGATCTTCAGAAAATCCGGCCGGAACCGGGGATCGGCGAAGAGGTCGCGAAACATCCTCCGGTCATCCTCCATGCTCGCCCCGGGGAGGTTTGGCATCATATGAAACCCGACCTTCAGCCCGGCATCGCGTAAGCGGCAGTTCGCCTCGACCGACTCCGCGACCCCGTGGCCCCGCCGGTTGTGATCGAGGATCCGGTCATCCAGGTGCTGGACGCCGATCTCAACCTTCGTCACCCCCATCGAAAGCATCCGGTTGATGTGCTCCTCACGGCACCAGTCCGGCCTCGTCTCAAACGTTATAGCGATGCACCGGACCCGGGCCCGCTCGTTTGCGGCGAACACCGCATCGAGGTCCGGCCTCTCCGGCGGGATGCCGGTCCGGGGGTAGTCGTTCATCGCCTGCACCGCGGCGCCGACGAACCATTCCTGGTACTCGATCGGCCGGGCGGTCATCGTCCCGCCCATGACGATCAGCTCGGTCTTGTCGACGTGGTGGCCGAGCGCCTCAAACTGCCCGAGCCGGGCCTGCACCTGGTCGTAGGGATCAAACGCGTGCTCCCGCGCCCGGAGCGCCGCCGGCTCCTCCCCGGTGTAGCTCTGGGGGGAGGCGAACGGGTGGGCCGGTCCTCCCGGGCAGGGCAGGCATTTCCCGTGCGGGCAGGGGTGAGGGGAGGTCATCGCCGCGACCGGCGCAACACCGGAGAGCGTCCGGGTCGGTTTCACTAGGAGGATCGGGCGGAGGCGCTCGCGCTCCTCGCGCGTTGCGGCGGCGAGAATCGTGGAGTTTTTTGGCATATCACCGCCGTATTCCCGGCAGATCTCAAGTTTGATCCGCTGGATATCGGGATCTGGCCCCGCAGAAAAGATCCGGGAGATGATCTCCCGGAGAATTCTTGTATCAATCATCATTTAGTGGTTGGTCATCATCCCATCGGGGCGGACATCATGCCGGTGTTCAATGTAGGGATCATGGTGGGTTCTGATATGCTGGACGACCTCGCCCCCGAGGGCCAGAATAGCTTTTTTGTGCGAGATCTTATTCTTATGGATATGGACTGGTGAGATGTGGAGAGCATCATACTGGTCGGTCGGGACTTCCTCTCCGGTGGTTCCTTCATAATACTTTTTAATGTGGACTAACAGCATGTGTAGATGGAGCAGCTCTGCTTTTTGCACGATATCACCTTTTCCTCGAAGAATACTACTGTCCACGGGTAAATATATTTTATTGGTGATCTTTTTATATGGAAGAGATACAATCGGTCGGAGCGTTTATCGGGCTTGCAATCGGGGATGCCATGGGCGCGCCCCTGGAGGGGCTCCCGCCACGGTCGATTGCCGTAACGGAGATGCTGGGCGGCGGGATTCATAACACCCTCCCGGGGCAGTACACCGACGATACCCTGCAGGCGTCGGCCCTCGCGGAGACCCTCATCCACTGCGGGGGGTTTGATGCCGATGACTTTGCAGGGCGCCTGCTCCGGGTATACCACGCCCACCCGGAGTTCTTCGGGCCGACATCGGGGGCGGTCCTCGACCTCATCGGGAGCGGCGAGAAACCCGAGGTCGCCGCGGCCCGGGTCCACGAGATGCGGGGGGGCAGCCGGAGCAACGGGAGCGTCATGCGCGGGATAGCGATCGGTATATTCTACCCGCAGGGTGAGGTGCGGGCGGCAAGTCTCGCCGCGTCCCGTGCGACACACTTTGATCCGGCGGCCGGCGAGGCGTCTGCGGTCGTCAACCGGATTGTCAGCGGGATCTGCCGGGGCGAAGAGCGAGAAGATGCGTTTACGGAGGCGCTCGACGGGTGTCAGGACGCGG
>JAAZIF010000379.1 GCA_012510335.1 Methanomicrobiales archaeon
TCCATGGATGGAGCAGTGCTGCACTTTGAGTTGTGGAAAGATCAGGAGAAACTGAATCCGCGCTCCTGGTTGCGATGAAAGGAAATCCTATGCAAAACGACAAAGGTCTGAAAAAATTATATTCCGAGCATTTTAGGGAGGAAGTACAATCCTTTGAAGAAATGCCGCGCTCCGGCTCCTACCGGGAGTATTACCGAATCACGGGTCTATCAGGGAGAAGCGTGGTTGGCGTGTATAATGAGGACCGCAAGGAGAATATTGCCTTTTTGTCTTTTTGCCGCCATTTTCTTTCCCACGGAATTCCGGTGCCCCAAATCTATGTCGAAGATCTGGATAAGCATATTTATTTGCAGGAAGACCTGGGAACCCGGACGCTTTTTGATTATGTCAGTACTGTCTATAAAGGTGGAATTTTTCCACGTCAGCTGATTGATCTTTATAAAGAAGTCATCAATTATTTGCCGCTTTTCCAAATCAAGGCAGGAAAAAACCTGGACTTCTCCGTATGCTATCCGCGCCAGCGTTTCGACCGGCAGTCAATTATGTGGGATTTGAGTTACTTCAAATATTATTTCCTCAAACTGGCCCGTATTCCATTTGATGAGCAGGAACTGGAAAATGACTTTCAGCGTTTTACGGATTATCTCTTGGAGGCTGATGGGGACTATTTTATGTACAGGGATTTCCAGTCGCGGAATATCATGCTGAAGGAAGGGAAACTCTATTTCATTGACTTCCAGGGTGGGCGTTACGGTGCCTTGCAATATGATATTGCTTCCTTGCTCTATGATGCCAAGGCAGATATTCCCCAGCATATCCGCGATCAGCTTTTTGACTACTATCTGGATGTGCTTTCCGAGTACCGCCCTATCGACCGAAAAGCATTTAAAAAGTATTATCATGCCTATGTTTTGGTTCGTATCCTGCAAGCCATGGGTGCTTACGGATTCCGCGGCTTTTATGAAAAGAAACAGCATTTTCTCAAGAGCGTACCCTATGCCGTTGAAAATATTGCCTATCTGCTGAGTGTGATGGACTTGCCCATTGAGATTCCCGCATTGCTCACGGTATTGCAAAAGATCACGGAAGAAGAGCGGCTTATGAAATACGGCCGCAGCGACAGCGATAAATTAACTTTGGACATCAGCAGTTTTTCCTACAAACGCGGTATCCCGGAAGACAGCTCGGGGAATGGCGGAGGTTTTGTTTTTGATTGCCGCGGCATTCTGAATCCCGGTCGTTATGAGGGATTTAAGGAGCTTAGCGGAAAAGACAAAAAGGTGCGGGATTTTCTGCGCAACAAGACGGAAATTGATTATTTTTTGGCGCACGCAATTGCGATGGTGGAACTTACCGTGAATGATTATGTACAGCGGAAATTTACCCATCTGATGGTGAGTTTCGGATGCACGGGCGGTCAGCACCGCTCAGTTTATTGCGCTCTGGAAATGGAAAAATATTTTCGCAAAAGAAAAGATATTATTGTCAAACTGACGCATTTTTAACAGGGGAGAGCAAGCGAATGAAAGCAATGATTCTGGCTGCCGGCAAAGGCACGCGTCTGCGTCCGATCACGGATATCCTGCCTAAAGCCTTGGTTGAGATTGCCGGTATTACTTTGCTTGAGCGCGCTATTTCTTCTCTGAAAGTCGTAAATGTTGATGAAA
>JAAZIF010000171.1 GCA_012510335.1 Methanomicrobiales archaeon
GGGACGCCGGCGCGGACGCGCGATGCGCTGAGAGCCTTTGCGTCCCGGACGGCCTCGTACATCTCCCTGATCGCGGGGGAAGGCTCGCCCTTCACCACCGTCCGGGTCATGTCGGCGTGGTAGCCGGTGAGTTCATCCTGCGGGAAGATGTCGATTACGATCGGCTCATTCTCAAGGAGCGGCCCGGCGCCCGGGCTGTGCGGGAGGGCGGTATCGGGGCCGCAGGAGACAATGGTATCCATCCCCCGGCAGCCCCGGGTGAGGAGAGATATGTGTATCTCTGTCCTGACAATCTCGGCGGTGAGGGGCCGGCCGTCCCGATGGAGGATGCCGCCCTTCGGTGCGGAGCCGCGGATTAGCGCGATCCCCAGGTCCATAGCCGCCTCGGTGGCGCGCTGCACCGAGCGTATCTGCTCAAGCTCCTCCGGCGTCTTGACCGCACGCATCCTCCCGACCGTTCCTGAGGCGTCGAGGAGGACCGGGTGGAAAGACTCGAGTTCCCGGGCGAGGGCGAGCGGGAATGTCGAGGGAACCAGGACGGGGCCGGCGGCGAGATCCGCGATCATGTGGGCGGTCGCCTGCCAGCGCGTCTCCCCCGCCTCGATGTACCCGAGGTAGCCCGCATCGGCGCGGGTGATGACCGCTGCGGTCGATTCGCGGACCGCCCGCTCGTGTTCCATCTGCGGTATAACCAGTATCCCGCGCTCGCCTGGTTTTTTTATGTAGACCACGGGGTCGGTGGTGCGAAACCGCGTCAGGTAGCGCACCTCGGCATCCACTGATGAGCCGTAGACCGCGTATGCTGCTGCCCCGGCATCCCGGATAGCGAAATCCAGTTCGTTCATCTTATCCCCTACCTCTTGAAACCACAAGTACTTTTACCACCGCGTTCAAGTATGAATAATGGATGAGGCAACCGAGAAGGCCTTCAAGGGCAAGTTTATCTGGCTGACGATCGTGCTAAACGTCATCATCCTCTGTTTCGCCATGGGCGCCTTTGTTCTCTGCCGGTTCGCGCCCTCAAGCGATCTCGGCCTCCCTATCGGCATCTCCCTCCTTGTCGTCGGGGCGATCATCTCCATATCGTTTTGGAAGCGATATTCACAGACAAAGGCCTGGTTGCATGAACAATCTTAGTGCGCGTATACCATGCTTACGAAGTTAAAGTCCGAGATCGAACTTGCATCAAGACATCTTGAGGTGATCCGGGCGGTCATGGAGTACCAGCCCATCGGCATAATGAGGCTCTCCGACGTACTGGATCTCCCCTACCACAGGGTCCGCTACTCGCTGCGGATCCTTGAGCAGGAGGGCTACATCCGCGCCTCCCCGGCGGGTGCGGTGGCCACGGCGCGTGCAACCGATCTCCTGAGCGGCCTTGAGGCGCAGGTTGAGGAACTGATCGCTCTCCTTGAGGCTATCAGGAAGGAGAATTCCCGTAATCTTTAATATGATCCAGGAAGAACGGTATAGAGCACTTATACTTGTGCCGCCATAACTCAGTTGGTAGAGTGGCTGGCTGTTAACCAGCATGTCACAGGTTCGAGTCCTGTTGGCGGCGCTCTGTCATTTTCCTCGGTTTTCTGGTCGGTAGAGTGGCTGGCTGTTAACCAGCATGCCACAGGTTTGAGTCCTGCCGGGAGCGTTCTTTCTTTCCGCCGCTACCCATACTCCAGCGAGGAGCGCCGGCACCCCACAGGGATCGGGCGCACGGGATTATTATTCTCACCGCCGTTCATTTCGCTGGTGTTTATAGCATAGGAGCGACTCCAGTTATTTACACGGCCGGTGCGGGCTTGTGTGCTGCATTCTGGCTGCCGGGAGAATGCCCATGGATTTATTTATGAAGTGTGCCATAGAAGAGGCGGAGATGGGCCTTGCAGAAGGAGGTATACCCATCGGGGCGGTGCTGGTGCGGGATGGCCGTATCATCGGAAGGGGGCGCAACCGCCGCGTCCAGTGCGACGACCCCATACTCCACGCCGAGATCGACTGCCTGAGGAACGCCGGGAGGATCCGCAGCTACGCAGAATGCACGCTCTACTCCACGCTGATGCCCTGCTACCTCTGCGCGGGGGCAGTCGTTCAGTTCGGGATCGAGAAGGTCGTGGCCGGCGAGTCGGTAAACTTCCCAGGAGCGCGGGAGTTTCTCGAGTCGCACGGGGTCAAGGTGCTCGACCTCGACCTTGACGTCTGCAAGGATATGATGAGCGCATTCATCAGACAGTACCCCGGCCTCTGGTACGAGGATATAGGGGGGCTATAAGGTGTTCCGTGGTTGAGGGCAGACTTTCCCGCTACATCGCCGTTGCCGCTGTCTTCCTCATCCTCGGGGTCTGCATGGGTCTTGCGCTCGCTCCCGCGCCTGGAGGGAGCGTCGACAGGGATACGCTCTTTCTGGTCTCGACCATCGATGCACTCCTCCAGGGCGTCTATGACGGCAGCATGACGTTTGATGAGCTCGCGATGTACGGGGATTTCGGGATCGGGTGCGGCGACCGGCTCGACGGGGAACTGATAGGCATCGACGGCGAGTGGTACCTGATCCGGGTTGACGGACGGGCCTATCCAGTTGCCGGAAACGAGAAGACGCCGTTTGCGGCCGCGACCTTCTTCGACCCGGATATCGTGATCGCGGCCGATTCGCCGATGAACCTGACCGTTCTCCAGGATCGGGTGCAGGCGGAGCTCCCCTCGGAGAATCTCTTCCACGCGATCAGGGTGGACGGCACCTTCCCGCACGTGGTGACCCGGAGCGTGCCCGCCCAGGAGAGACCGTATCCCCGCCTCGCCAGTGTAACAGCAAACCAGACGGTCTTTACGCTTGAGAACGTCACCGGGACCGCTGTCGGGTTCTGGACGCCGGCACTGGCGAAGGGGGTCAACGTCCCCGGCTACCACCTCCACTTCATCACCAGCGACCGCACCGCCGGCGGCCATGTGCTCGATATGGCACTGGCGGGGGGCACCGTGCAGGTTGATATCACGGCAAACTTCACAATGACGCTCCCGCCCGGCGGTGACTTCTGGACGGTCGACCTCTCAGGAGATCTCTCAGGGGAACTGGAGGCGGTTGAATAGGCAGGGATACCCTCCTGGAAGAGGATATCGGCAGCCCCCTATGGCGAATGCCCGGCAACCGCAACGCTCAAGTAGCCCCCGGCAGGAGTACCCTCCCGGGGTGGGATAACCCCGGGCACAGGGGATCGGACCATAGCGGCGGTCCGGGAGCCCGGTGACTGCAGTGATACCGCCCGCCTGGCCGCGAAGATGTCTCGCAGGCGGTGGGAGGGGTAGAGATGGAAAAACTCGCGAGGCTGGCCAACTTCGAGGTCGCGGCGATCCTCTATGAGGTCGCCGACCTCCTAGAGATCAAGGGCGTCCGGTTCAAACCGCATGCCTACCGGCGGGTGGCGCAGGCGATCGACACACTGCCGGAGGACGTCGCAGATCTTGTGCGGGAGGGGCGCCTCGGCGAGATCCCCGGTGTCGGGAAGGGTATCTCCGGGAAGATCACGGAGATCATCGAGACCGGAAGCCTGGGCTATCTCGAGTCGTTGCGCGAAGAGCTCCCGGAGGGTGTGCAGGAGCTCACCCGGCTTGAGGGTATCGGGCCGAAGAAGGCGCTAATCCTCTCCCGGGAACTCGGGATCAGGGGCATCGATGACCTGGAGACGGCGGCAGCGGCAGGCCGGATCCGCGATCTCCCCGGGTTTGGCGAGAAGACTGAAGAGAACATCCTCGCCGGCATCCGGATGAGCAGGATGGCGGGGGAACGCCACCTCCTCGGCTACATCCTGCCGACAGCCCTCGATATCGAGCGGAGGCTCTCATCGCTTGAGTCGGTCAGTCAGGTGAGCCTCGCCGGTTCAGTCCGTCGGCGGAAGGAGACGATCGGGGATATCGATATCCTCGCAGCATCCACCCACCCTGAAGAGGTGATGAATGCCTTTGTCACACTCCCGGGGGTCTCGCGGATCCTTGCCCGGGGGGTGACGAAGACGTCGGTGGTTCTTGAGACCGGCGTCCAGGTCGATCTCCGGGTTGTGGAGGATGAGCATTACGGGGCCGCGCTCCAGTACTTCACGGGGTCAAAGGAGCACAACATCGCCCTCCGGAGGCTCGCCATCGCAAGGAACTTGCGGCTGAACGAGTACGGGCTCATCGACCTTGCGGACGGTCATATGATAGCGGGGGAGGATGAGGCCGGGGTCTACCGGGCCCTCGATCTCTCCTGGATCCCGCCCGAGCTCAGGGAGGATCGCGGCGAGATCGAGGCCGCCCGGACTGATACCCTGCCGGATCTCGTCGGATACGGGTCGATCCGCGGTGATCTCCACGTCCATACCCGCTGGAGCGAGGGCGCCCACTCGATCGAGGAGATGGCGGAGGCGGCGCGGGCGCTCCGCTATGAGTATATCGCCATATGCGACCATTCAGAGACCCTCCATATCGCCCGCGGCCTCTCCACGGAGCGCCTGGCTGATCAGATACGCGAGATCGAGCGGATCAACCGGGCGGCCGATGATGGGTTTACGATCCTCTCCGGGACCGAGTGCAACATAGGTATGGACGGCAGTGTAGACCTCCCGGATGGCATACTCGCCGACCTCGACGTGGTGGTGGCAAGCGTCCACTCAGGTTTCAAGCAACCCCGCCGGGAGATGACAGACCGGGTTATAACAGCGATGCAGAACGATAATATCGATATAATCGGCCACCCGACGGGCCGGATCCTCCTCTCACGGGAACCCTACCAGATCGACCTCGCCAGGGTCTTTGAGGCCGCGGCATCCCTCGGCGTCCTCATGGAGATCAACGCGTTTCCGGGGAGGCTTGACCTCCCGGACGTCAACTGCCGCCAGGCCCGGGAAGCCGGCGTTCGATTCTCCCTCGGATCGGACGCACACAGCCAGAAAAACCTCCGCTACATGGAGTTTGGTGTCGCGACCGCCCGGCGGGGCTGGCTCTCGGCGGACGATATCGCAAACACCCGTTCACTAAGCGATCTACGAGGATTTCTGCGCTCTTAGAGCTGACGCGCAGAAGGTGCCTGCTGGACTATATCCACGAGGTGTATGTCAAACGCCAGGGGTTGACCGGCCAGCGGATGGTTGGCGTCCAGCGTCACGGTCGACTCCGATACATCGCTGATTGTGACGATGGCCGTCCCCTCGCCCGGTTGCTGGATCTGGAGTTGCTGACCCGGCTCCGGGTTGATATCATCCGGGAACTGGTCACGGTCTACCGTGAGCGTCATATCGTCGCGGTGGAGACCGTAAGCCTTCTCGGGCGGGATCCTTGCGGTCTTCGCCTCTCCCGGTTCCATGCCGATCACGGCCTGCTCAAACCCCGGTATGATCTCCCCCTCACCGATGGTGAACTCCAGGGGGGATCCCTCACTGGAGGTGTCAAAGATTGTACCATCTTCGAGCTTTCCGGTGTAATGCACCCTGACGGTGTCGCCTTCTTTTGCCTGTGCCATTGCCTGCATCACCGGGGGATGGTGATCGCGGATGCTATTTATGCGTGATGGTCGGATCCGGGGAGGAATGCATACTCTCCTCAGACTGCCGCCCGCAGGGTTTCGCGCCATAACACACGGGCTCTCCTGCCCGGGGTCTGTGGTGGGTTTTTGTGCCATAGAAGCAACTGCGCGCCCCCGCCCCGGGCCCCGCAGATGGCCCGGATCCGCGTCATAGCATTAACCTGTTTCGTATATTCTATATCAGTATTTTATTGGTTTTATCCTTCCAAACCCGATAGTAATGCTCCGATCGGTGAAGGGACTGGATGTATTATTCATATTTATATAGATATATTTATAAATCTAACCGTATAGATACTCCATGTAACAAGGTTCCAGATATTCTGAGGGGTGAACTGCAAATGGCATACATGGATGGAATTACCTGCATATGCGACAACGGCCGGACGCTTGAGGACCACCGGCCCATCGTCGGTGACGATGTCATATCCGGGCTCTACCGCAAGGCGGCGAGCCTCCAGGGGAGACGGATACTTCACGTGAACTCAACCTACCAGAGCGGCGGTGTGGCGGAGATGATCCTCTCGCTCGTGCCGCTCATGAACAGCATCGGGATCGATACCCGGTGGAATATATTAAACGGCGACGATAAGTTCTTCGCAATCACAAAGAATTTTCATAACGCGCTCCAGGGGCAGGCTGTCGCGTTCTCGGGCGATGAGAAAGACCTCTACATACGGACAAACGAGACCTTCTCGGGCCAGATGACGATCGACCACGACCTGGTGGTCATCCACGATCCGCAGCCCCTGCCCCTGATCCGGTTTTATAGAAAAACCCAGCCCTGGGTCTGGCGGTGCCACGTCGATCTCTCAAGACCCGACCCCGCCCTCTGGGAGTTCCTGAAGGACTTCGTCCTCGATTACGACCGGATGGTGATATCACACGAGAACTACCGGCGCCACGGGATGCCGATGGAGCAGTGGATATGCCGGCCGGCGATCGACCCGCTCTCGGAGAAGAACCGCGATCTCTCCGCGCTTGAGATCGCAGGCCTCCTTGCGAAGTACGGGGTGCCGACCGATAAACCGCTGGTCACCCAGATCTCACGGTTCGATAAGTGGAAAGATCCCGTGGGCGTTCTAGACGTGTTCTGTGAGGTGAGGAAGCACGTCGACTGCAGGCTGGTTCTCTGCGGGAGCATGGCCCCCGACGACCCGGAAGGCTGGGCGATATACCGGCAGGTCGAGGATGCAGCACGCCCGCTCATCGATGCCGGCGATGTCATACTGATAACCGCCGAGGATCACCTGCTGGTCAACGCCCTGCAGCGGGCCTCGACCGTCATCCTCCAGAAATCGCTCCGCGAGGGTTTCGGCCTGACCGTCACCGAAGGCCTCTGGAAGGGCCGGCCGGTCATCGCGTCCCGCGTCGGGGGCATACCGCTCCAGATCGAGGATGGTGTGACCGGGTTTCTCCTCGATCCGACCGATACAGAAGGATTTGCCTGGCGGGTCAGGCAGGTTCTTGAGAATCCGGAACTCGGGGAGCGGCTCGGGAGGGCCGGCAGGGAGCATGTCAGGCAACACTTCCTGATCACCCGCCTCCTATCCGATTACCTGGATATGCTCAACGAGGAACTCGTGGTCCAGAACGCCTGATGGATAGGCGGGATCGTCCTCCGGAGGCCGGGGCCATGCACAGGCCCCC
>JAAZIF010000010.1 GCA_012510335.1 Methanomicrobiales archaeon
GAAAAACCCCACACCCCGTCAGCTCGACTCGTAACTCTGCAAGATCAGGGGGGCCGCTCTCTCCAGATCCGCATCAGAGCGGATCAGGATCTCAAGATCCCCGGTGCCGTAATACCCCTTCCCCCTGACATCCTGGGTGAATCCCGGCTCTAACTCTATCGTATCAGGATCGATCTTCACCCGGATAGCGAGCTCCCCTTTCTTCTGGATGCTGACACAGGCAAAGTTCTTGAACCGTTTGAACGCGACGTAGTTCTTAAGCACCTTTGTCTGGACGTCGTCGCCGAGTGCCTCGATATAGGTCTTCAAGGCTTCAAAGCGATCCCGGAGATCTCCATCCGAACCTGTGAGGTCTTCGGAGAAGGTTGGCGCTATACGAACAGAACCCGGCCCGGTGCCTCCGCCGGATGGCGGGACCGAACCCCGGGCAGTAGTCGCGTTCACGAGTTCAAACAACAGGAGATCGTCTCCGAACTTCCGGTAGCGGATGAGCTCGATATTCCGGTTGATCTGCTGGACGGCGTGGGTATCGTACTTCGTGAAGTCGCCGGCGATGCAGAGGAGCCGGGGGTTGTTCCAGTCCAGTCGCTCCTCGTAGCCCTCCCCCAATCTCTTGAGAACCATCAGCTCGAACTCGGCCTTGTGGTCGAGGAGCCAGTCGAGGTAGTAGAGCCCCTGGTTGATGACGTTCTCGTTGGTGGCACGCTTGTACTCGATGATGACCGGAAACCCGTTCTCATCGATGCCGAGGGTATCGATGCGGCCGGCGTGTGTCTTCCCGGTCGAGTACTCGCTCCCAAGAAACGTTATCCCGAGGATAGACTCCAGGTTCTCCTCGATGTAGGTCTGGAGGGACTTTTCGAGTGCGACTGAAGAGCCTTTGAGTTCACGCGCCTCCGGTCCGTCGGTGCGGAAGATACGGATATCTGCCATCGACTCACTCCCGCAGGTACCGGCCCCCGACCGGGACGAACCGCTCCGGCTTCTTCACCGCATCGTACTCCCGGATATCCTCAAGTTCGAGCGCCATCCAGGGGCGCTTCTTCACCTCACCCTTCCTGACCCGGACCCCCTGCCACCGGCCCTGGCTCTCGACGTAGGCCTCTACCTCCTCCCGGGTGAGGAAGACCGCATCCCCGAAGGTTGCGAAGAAGGAGAAGGGGTCGTCATCGATGAAGATACGCCTGATCGTCGCCTCCCCGGCGTAGCCGGTATCCTCCCGGGACTGGTAGAAGACGAGCCTCATGCCGCTTTTGAGCTCCTTGAAGACAGTGGCAGGCTTGACAAAGACCGTCTTTCCTCCGGCGAAGAACCGGGGCATGAGATCCTTTGGAACCGGGAAGGTGACGCCGGTGATCCCGGACATCGGTTATACCTCCTCCCTGGCCCGCCTGAGGATGAGGTGGTAATCCTCTGCGGGGATCTCGCGCATGGCCTGCCGGAGGTGGCCGCTCCACATCTTCTTGTTCGTGATGAACGCGAGATCCAGGATCAGGGGTTTGAACTCCAGCGGTTCGGCAAATACTGCCACCGGCCGGACCTTCATGCGGTAGGGGAAGACCTCATCGCCCATATGCGGCGGGGTGGTAAATATGCGGGTGTAGTCCTCGAAAGGATCGGCGACAACCTCATAGGCCCCGGTTATCGCCGGGGGGTGGATGATGTCATCCTCTTTCTCCTGCCGGGTATAGACGAGGATGGTATCGCCGGCCTTCACCCGGTGCATGAGGTTTTTGTTCCGTTTTGGGACTCCCCAGATGTGCTTCTGTTCGAGGATCTTTGCGTTGGCACGGTTCGAGGAGGCGATCCAGTAGGTCATAGTATCAGGATATTATCGGGCCACATATAAATCATGAACGTGTCTGCCCATCTCTCGCAGGGATCTCCTCCTTCCATCATGGGTATCAGGCGCCTTTCCCGGCGGGCTGGTTCACTGGTAGTACACCCCCGGGGTGCCCGCGCTTGAGGGAGAGAGGGACCGGGCGGAGGGGTGCCCGGCGCAATCTCCGGCCGGCGATACTGTGTTATTCTCCGGGCTACCAGATCGATCACAGGAAGTCCCGCCCTATTTCATCATCAAAACTCCAGAGGAGAATGAACACATGTCCATCCCGTATGTTGACCCGGTATCCCCGTACCCGCGCTGGCAGCGGATGATCTGCCGCCTCCCGCGCCCGATGACCCACGAGGACGTCGCCGCTTTTGTCAGGCACCAGGATCTCTACCGCAGGGAGACCGCTGCAGGAGAGATCCAGATCATCCACAAGTTCGGTATCGTCGAGATCAACTGCATCATCGGTGAGCGTGTAGTAGAGGTCTGGTTCGCTCCCGGAAAGGATGTCGTCGCAGCAGAGTATGTCGATGCCCTCCTGAGCACGCGGTTCCCCTGAGGGGCTTACTAGGTAAAAAAGGGAGAAGAGGCCCTCGCAGGATCACTCAGTCCTTACCGATCACGACCTCGGAGGCCTTGATCAGTGCCTTCCCTCAGATCCAGCTTCTCGGTCGAATAGGTCGTTATGACCGAGACGATCTCGATTCCCCCGGGGAGAGCGACCGCCACCTCACTGTTGATGGGGCCTTTCTTGATCGCCTTGACGTTATCTTTCAACTGATTCCTCAAGCTCACTTCCATACTGTCACCGCATGTGGCGGTCCCTACATGAACATAAGAACCTTGTGATGGCTCCGCTGGATTGAACGGCTTCCTTTCCGGCTCTTTCTCTCGAACAGGGGCGATCACCCGGGCGACCAGGTTTCAGAC
>JAAZIF010000385.1 GCA_012510335.1 Methanomicrobiales archaeon
CTTCGATTGAGACTTCCTCAAGCTCTACAACTTCTTCTTCGGGCACTTCGGCCTCGGCACTTGTTTCTTCTTTTTTCTTGACTTTCTTTTCCTTCTTGGCCTTTTTCTTTTCTTCTTTTGCTTTGACTTCCTGCAGTTTGGCGACTTCCTCTTCCCTCTCTTTGATGCTGCTGCTCAGCTCAGCAATACGATTCATTATCTCTTCAATCCGGTCCAAGCCCTGTAAATCATAGCTATTCGCTTCGGCAATATGCTCTGCAGCCTTTTCTCCGAGCTCCTGGTGGCATTTTTGTAAAATACGCTGAGATTGCATAATCTCGTATTTCAACTTTGCTATACGTGTAATATCTGTTGCCTTTTCCAGGGTGTTCTGATAAGCCTCGTCAATCTTGGGACTGAAGCCTTCCCACCAACGAGATAATTTGTCTTTTACGTTATCGTACACTTTCATATTTTTTCTCCCTTTTGTCTGTCAATTTACAAGATAAACTTCTATCTGTCAATTACATTATTATCTCTTCAGCCTTTAGATTGACAGCTGTATTTGTTTTTTCTACTCTTTCCTTCACAGCGGATAACGCTTCACTTTATTAATGATTATTTCGGACTCGGCTGTCACGCGCCCTATTGTGCTGCTACTCACATTAAATTTTGTGGCGATGCGTGCCAAATCGATAAGATGTTTTTCCTTGATACTGATTAAGACGGCAGCTTGTGGCTCCCCATAAATAAAGGCATTTTCAGATTCTTTGCGCTCGGAGTAAATATTTGCACCCAAATTATTTCCGCAAGCGCGATGTAAAGCAGCAAAAAGACCACCGCGGCGAATCATGGTTGCGGAGGCGAGAATCTGCTTTTCCTGGCAGAAATTCAGCACTTCCGCCAGGGCGGCCAGACTTCCGCTCATAACTCCGGGCGGGATAAAAGTATCCTCTCTTCCTATGGCTTTTGCATAGGCAGAGCCTCGTAATTCTCCGTTGGGATCTCCCAAGAGGCAGATAAAATCTTCGGCCTCGGAGAATTCCGCTGCCAAGGCTTTTTCATTTTCCCGAGAAATGAAAAACAGCAGTAATTGATTTTTATCTCCTGCCTCAACACGGCTGTTGGCAATAGGAATCTCGAAAAGTGCTACACTCTTTGCCAAGGCTGCGATAACAGTATCGCAGTGCTGCGGGTGCTCTGAAGCGCTCTCGATATAATAGCTCATTGCCAAAATTTTTCTTCCGCGTATCAGCAAATCTACGATAGAGGACAGGGTCTGCAATTCTGCGCTTTTTTCGCTGAAGCCCATTCCCCACATGGGAAAGGCATCAATCTGAAGACCGGGTATTTCATCTTTAGCCGGGTATATGCGAGTGGGAGCGCTGCTCTTTTCCGTCTCGATGATTCTCAAAACATCTTGGGGGTTTACTTCTTCCTCATCCCGAAATACCGGATCCCTTTCCGGCTCTATCTCAAGGCTGTTGTTCCGAGGGCCGGGATATTTCTGCAGTTCTTGAATAAGCAGGCGCAAAGTGCTGAGGGGTATATCCAGAACTCCCTCTTCGTTATCCATATTCAGTACGGGATAGCGCAGGGTCTTTCCCAAAAAGCGCGGAAACATTCCGGCTTTTTCCGCTGCGGCCTTAAAATCGGCATTGCGATTGTCCGGAATAACATACAGCAGTGCATTTTCATGTTCCGTGAAAAGAGTCTGAGCTGCTGCAGTGATATGTGCACCTACTTGATGTTCCAAACAAAGTCTGCACAGCCGTTCCCAGGCATGCTCGTCTGCAAGCAGGGCTATGTAGCTTGCATAATAGCGCAAGAGCTGCAAGTCCTTCTCATCTTCTTGGCTACTCACCGTTTGGAAATAGATAGCGTAATCAGTGAAGCGCGAATTTATATGCTGTTCATGCTCAGGGCGAGTGATTCCCAGCATCAGGCGACCTTCACTGTGCTCGTAGCAAAGTGGAGAATACAGATAATGGGCAGCCATATCCAGGCGGCAACGC
>JAAZIF010000172.1 GCA_012510335.1 Methanomicrobiales archaeon
AAAAACCGCGTATCCCTGCATAGTTATGGCACCGGAAAGCGGGTGACACAAAATGCCAGAATCGAGGATTGTACAATCCAGACCAGAATCGCGTGGAGAACACAATGGTATGCCGGGACAGGCAGACGGCATTCCTCCCCGCACCTGTTGGCCGGGGTCTCCTGCCTATATGAAGATGAAAATTTCTGATCCCTTTTCATGGAA
Organism: Methanomicrobiales archaeon; assembly: GCA_012510335.1. Classification (GTDB taxonomy): domain Archaea; phylum Halobacteriota; class Methanomicrobia; order Methanomicrobiales; family Methanoculleaceae; genus Methanoculleus. Next base: position 205 of record JAAZIF010000172.1, read on the forward strand.
AACCCCTATGATGCGAGTAGAATCATGCTTCACCAATGAAAATTTCTGATCCCATTTTCATGGAAAATCTCCGGGAACTCTCGGTCGTCAAGAACCGCCGGGTGTATTCACTTCCCTGGTCGCCATGAAGAAACAGAACATTCTCATCATCAGCGTTGCGGCATGCATGTGCGTTGTGATCGGCCTCCTATGTCGCACAGGAAAGCGGAGTCCGACTCGTCGCCATAGGAAAGATCCATGAGGCGGGGGAGGGGTGTGCCTGCTCGATGGGGATGCTCGCGCGCCAGTTCCTCGACAGCCTCGACCTTGAGGCCGACGATCGCTACTTCAACGATGCCGGCGAGATGGACTTCGAGCAGGCAGAGCCTCTCTCGGTTATGCTCGGACGGGAGGGGATGTGGTTCACCTGACCCGTCAGGTCGGGGCGGTTTGCCCGCTATGCGGAGATGGCCGCCGGCAGGTCAGAGTATACCATACTCGATGAGGCGGTAAAGCCGGCCGATCCGGCCGGCCGCCTCCTCCGAGACCGCCTCCCGGATATGTGCCACAACAGTCTCGATATCCTCTTCTGGCATGCATCCGAGGTTCTCCCGGCCGGAGAGGATCCGGTCAGCGAGATACTCCCAGTCCTCTCCTGAGAGACGGCTGACCCGCTCCCTGAAGTCTTCCTCATCCACCGCGACATGATTCGAGACCGGCGGGAGGATCGAGTGGAACTCATGCCCCGACTCTGGACAGAGTATGTCCTCGTATTCAGGCGCCAGTTTTCGCAGTATTGCAAAGTCCTTCTCATCAAATGTGCGTGCCATGATTCACCAGATCTTCCGGCGGCTACGGCCGGTGCCTCCCCTCAAAAGGAGTGTGGAGGGAGGGGTATTTATCGGTGTCGTGGCCGGCGACCACCCTGGATCGCCCGTGCGGGTACCTCCTGCCCCTCCCGGAGGGCAGGCAACGATCGACAGAGCCCATTCCCCTCCTCGTTCTCCGGTGTGTAGTCCGGGCCACCCTGCCACCAGGGGTATATTCATTACTGTTGGAGGATTCAAGAGTCACCCAATACGGAGATCGCGATGGGACGGCAGGAGAGATGACGATCGAAAAATACCAGGGACGCTTAGAACCGGGCGATGCGTTCAGGGAGTGGCTCGCGGGCATCCTCGCCGACCGGCTGCCGGACCCTGATGGCAAGGTCCGGGTCTACCGTATAGAACCCGCGTCGCACGTCGTCTGCCGGTATGAGTTTGCCGACGGGGTCAGCGTCATCGGCAAGTTCTTCGGTGCGCCGACAGGCGCAAACTCCCGCTACAACCCGAGGAAGGCGATGAAGAACGAATACTCCCGGATACAGCGCGTATCCGGCTTTATCCGCGTCCCCGGTGCGCTCGCGGCGAGGAGCCGGTTTCATGCGGTTCTCGTGACCGAACACATACCGGGCCCGACCATACAGGAGCTCATAGCGGCGAAGGCCCCCCTCTACGACCACCTGACCGGCGTCGCGCACCTGCTCCGCCGGCTCCACGACAACACGCGGACCTCCTGCAACAGAGAGCGTGAGTTTGCCTATCTCCATAAGGTGCTCGACCAGAACCGGCTCACACAACCCCTGCGGGAGCGGTTCAACTGCCTGCTCGGGGCGTGGTGGCACAGCTCACGGATCAGCCGGGACGAAGGATGCATGATCCACGGCGACGCCACACCCTCAAACTACATCGCTAACGATGGCATCTGGGCTATCGACTTCGAAGGCTCCCGGAACCACGCGCACCCCATACGTGACCTCGGTATCCTCGCCGCAGAGATCAAGGCATCATCGGCAAACGCCCGGGCCGAAGGCTTCATCGGCCACCTCCTCTGGCACTACTGCAGCAGCGAAGAAGAGTTCCGGCATTACACCCGCGATCTCCCGTTCTTTATGGCTCTCGGATACCTCAGGATCGCCCGGCTGCCCTGGCGGGCTGCAGAACGTGACTGGCTGCTCCAGGAGGCAGAGGCGTGTCTGGCCGCGGGCCCTCGGTAACAGGGGTTCTCTTCGACTGCTACGGGACGCTCATAGATATACTGACGGATGAGCGCGATATCATAACCTATCGGTGCCTCTCCCGCTGGCTCCTCTACCAGGGGGTCAGGATCTCGCCCGAATCCCTCCGGGACTCATACCTCCAGGGGGTGCGGGAGGCGCTCGACCTGACCGGGGAGCGCTACCCGGAGGTGCAGGTCGAGGAGGTCTTTGCCGGCATCTGCGCCGAACACAGTATACGGGAGGCTGATTTTGACCGACTCGGGATCGAGGCAGCGAGGGCGTTTCGGGCAACCTCCCTGAGAAGGCTCGGTGTAATAAGGAGGAGCCGGCGACTGCTCGATCTCTTCGGTGCAAAGAAGCTCGGCGTTGTCTCGAACGGGCAACGGGTCTTCTCCGAACAGGAGATGCGGGCGCTTGAACTCTATGACCGGTTCGAGTTCGTCATCTTCTCATCGGACCTCGGTTACAAAAAACCAGACCCGCGCATATACGCGGCTGCCCTCCGGCAGATGGACCTCGGCGCCCCGGAAGTTCTCTTCATCGGGGATACCCGTGAGAACGATCTCCTCGGGCCCCGGAGGCTCGGGATGCAGGCGCTGCATGTAACGGATGCGTGGCAACACTACGGTGTCTGAGCGGTGGGTATATGGGCTCCCGGCCACCAGTCTCTTCCTGTACATGGAGGCCAGAGAGAGGATGATACCGCACTCCGGGGACGACTGGATCGGCGTCGACCTCAACACCACCGGTCACGTCGCCGTCGCCGCCCATCCGGCGAGCGGGGGTGTGGTTATGCTCGGCGACCTCTCCGGCAGCACCGGGGACCGGGAGCGTGCCAGCCAGAACCAGAAGATCGCAAAAGAGATCGTGAAGATGGCCCGGCAGCTCTGGTGCGGCATCAAACTCGAAGACCTCACGGGCGCAGGGTTTGCGGGCCAAAAGAAGCGGAACGCCCCCCTTGCGTTCTCCCGGCGTGAGGGATCGTTCTACCACCTCCAGAAACTGATCGAGAAGAGGGCAGAGGGCGCCGGGGTCAGGCTCGTCTACGTGGATCCGGCGTCCACATCCAGGTGCTGCAGCCGGTGCGGCAGGCCCGGTATCCGCAAAGGCAAACGGTTCTCCTGCCCGGCGTGCGGCCACGCCGGGGATGCCGACGCGAATGCGGCGTTCAATATCGCTTCCGCACCCGCTCGCCGCGCATCATGATATCCGCATGAACCGGGTAGAGCACACTGATCGAACCTCACGATACCCGCGGGCCCATAAATACGGCGCTAATGCAACGCGAGCCTTGCCTGTATGTGCCGCACCGTCTCGGGGTACCGCCGCCGGAGGACATCGCTCTCCAGGTTCTCCCTGACGATCCACCTGACATCCCGGTCGTCGAGGGTTGCGAGTTGCCGGAGATACTCAAACCCTATCCCGGGCAGGGCCATAACGACCCGGCCCAGTGTATGCCCGAGCACCCTCTTGAGGGCTATAAACGCCTCGGACTGCCGCTCCCCTGCTGTGTAGACCCGGATCAGGATCTTACGGTGCAGACTGAGCGCCGCCTCCGCCAGCCCCGGTTCTACCAGGAGGTCAGACTCCGCGATGCCGGCGGCCGCCGCCCGCATGGAAAGCCATGACCCCGATAAAACCCACCCCTCCAGCCCGGCGATGGTCTCCTCCTGCCGCGCGGCGAGGAGATCGCTGACGCCGAGCGCCACGCTCTCCCTCACCCGCCGGCGCGGGTCACACGATATATCCTGCAGCCGGGCGAGAGCCATCCCGGTGAATTCGGGTGCAACACCTCCTATCGCCGCGATGCCGAGAACCCCGCAGAGCGGGAGGATCTCACGAGGATCGCCTGCCGGCGCATCCACGGGGGAGATCCAGGCAAGTTCAATGCAGAGATCCCAGAGAGCCCCGCTGTCACCCTCATCGGCGGCCGCATACTCCCTGACGGTATCGGCAAACGCCCGGGCGAGATCCGGGCTGCTCTCCGCAACCATATAGATCGCCAGGTCTTCGGCGCTCCCGGTCGCAAGGAACCCTGAGAGTTGCCGGGCAATCTCCTGGATATAGGTCTTTCTGCTGGTCAATTGTCTGCTAAAGGTTAGCGGCCCGGAGGGTAATAATGATCGCCTCTGAGAATCGGGGTGGCGGCGGAGGCACCCGTCAGGCAGGGGTCATCCCGGGCCGGTGCCGACAAGGCGCCGCACCTCCATCTCAAGATCCGGCAGGAGGTGGGCGCGGTTCGCCACGGTCACCTCCACGACCCGGACATCTGCCCGGGCCCTGACCCGATCCAGCCCCGGGACGCCCCGTTCAGCAATCGTCGCGACACAGGGCGTTGTGGCATCGAGCACCTCCCGCACAACCCTCCGGAAGGTTCCCGAACAGCACTCCATCTTCCCGATCTCATCGATGATCACCAGGCGGGCTTCCGGTGCAAAGAACGGGACCGACGAGAGGAACTCCTCAAACCCCGAAATATCGACCCCGTATCTCCCCACGCGGCATGGGCCAGGGAAAAAGGTGCGCGCGAGAGGGCGCCGCTCTCCGGTTAGGCTTACGAGATCGAACCCCACCCGCACACCGCCTTCCCTGACCTCGATGGTGTAGAACCCGACCGGCGAGCAGTCAGCGAAACGCTCAGCAAGATGGCGTATTAGCGTGGTCTTCCCTGAACCCGGCCGCCCGGTTATGAGCAGGTTCCCGGTCAGGACTCGTGACCGGCAGGCCGTGCAGAACGCCGGCCCCTTCCGGTCGGTCTCGGCGATCGTGTTTGAGAAGTGCATAACACACAGGGGGTCTTCGCAGTGAGGGAGACCGAAGGTGTGTCCCAGTTCATGCGACGCCTCCACGGTGGCCCGGCGCCGGAAGATCTCCGTATCCTCAGGCAGACCGTAATATGACTGCCTGAGGCGGTGAAAGGAGATCACAGCGCTCCTGCGGCCCGCAAGCCCGAAGACAAAGTTAACGCCGGGGAGGCTGAGATCGGCGTTTGTAACCCCGAGCACCCGTGTGCCGCCGGAAGTCTCCCCGCAGAGCGAGAGGAACTCCAGCATCATCCCGGCATCATACTGACTGCGCCCGGCGCTCCACGCGGCTACAGGAAGCGGGATCTCCCTCCCGATCGCCACATTCCGGGAAAAAGCCGCCTCCAACGGAGTTTTTAGCTCCTCTAAATCTGCCGGATTGACCTCCCCGATAGGAATGAGGATGATGCTCATAACGGTCTCCTGACGTCGGATATTGACGGCCAGGAATTTGATGGTATCGATCTGGAGGCGGCATAAGGCCGCCGGGTATGCTAGATACGCCCGCCATTCGCCGATCTTCATTCCCACGGCGCCTCTTTGCCCGGATCCGGGAGATCCTCCCCGGGCCGGATCAGGCCATGTGCGGAGTCTCCGACGCCCGCATGCCGGGAGCAGGGCCGGTGTGACCCCTGCCTGCCGAAGCTGCAACATCCTCAATTTTTCGAGATTTCGCCAAAACCTTAATTTTACTTGAGGAACCCAGTGTGGTAATCATCACAATCGATCTCGAATCAGGGTCAGAACCATGAACAGGTTACTTATAGTCTCAAACAGGCTTCCGATCAGCATCTCCCGCCAGGACGGCGACCTCAGCCTGCAGCGGAGCGTTGGTGGCCTTGCCACCGGGGTCGGTTCGTTCTACAAGTCCTGCGAGAGCCTCTGGGTCGGATGGCCCGGCATTAATGTCCAGAAGAAACAGAAGGAGGAGAAAGACCGGATCATTGAGATGCTCAGACAGGAACAGTGCCACCCGGTCTTCCTCACCCCGTATGACATCAAACATTACTACGACGGGTTCTGCAACAACACACTCTGGCCGCTCCTCCACTACTTCAATCACTACACAAACTACGACCAGAAGACATGGAACGTCTACCAGAGGGTCAACGAGAAGTTCTACGACGTCGTGATGGAGGTGGCCAGGCCCGGCGACGTCATCTGGGTTCACGACTACCACCTGATGCTCCTGCCGCAGATTCGCCCGGCTCTTTGCGCTCCTCAGGGGAGACGAGTGATAGTGCCGGTCTGCCGCCAGAGGGGCAGCACCGGGGAGGCCGCGGAACGGTGATCGGGAACCTGCTCATAACCGGCCGGCCCGGTTCCGGGAAAACCACGCTCATGCGCCGTCTTGCAGAGCGTCTTCGCGACTGCTCGCCGGTCGGGTTCTATACCGCCGAGGTCAGGGAAGGGGGAGTGCGGGTGGGGTTCGACCTCGCGAGCCTTGCCGGCAACCGGAGACCCTTCGCCCGCACCGGATACCCGGGCAGCTGGCGTGTGGGCCGGTATGGGGTCGATATCGAGGGGTTCGAGGATTTTCTCTCGTCGATCCCGTTCTTCACACTGGGCACCCACCTGGTGTTCATCGATGAGATAGGGAAGATGGAGTGTTATTCGGGGGTCTTTCGCGGGATTGTACGGGAGGTGCTCGATGCTCCCGCCCCCTGCGTGGCGACGATCGCACAGCAGGGCATTCCGGGACTCGACCGGATCAGGGACCGGGCGGACGTTCGGGTCGTCGAAGTGACCCCATCAAGCCGTGACGGCCTCCTGCCGGAGCTCAAGGCAGAGGCGAGGCGCCTGGTGGGGGATGCGGGACAGGGGTGGAAATGATCGACGCAGATCCGGCGAAAAACCGAAGTAACCTTCCATAGTGCTGCGCCCACCCCGAATGTTCAAATTGCCGGGAGATAATATATTTATCGCACAATAAAAACGCATTTTCCGGAAATATAATGATATAAGGCTCTTTATGGGAATCTACCGAGATTTTGCCAGAATAAAAAACCGGACTATTTTTAACCTTATATTACAACCTTAACAATTGCCCCCAATATATTTTTCCGACTTCTCTTCTGTCCCGCATATTGTCGCGGGGGCGTCTGCCCGGTGCTCTGCCTTCTTTTCTGCTCACCTGCCGTTCGGCCCTCCGGAAAAGCCGGTTGCGCCCGCCAAACGACCTCCGTCACCGCCGGGGCTCTGGCGGCAACGTCACAGGCGGGGTTTTTCTGCCGCCCAACGGCTCCGGCACGGTCATGCCAGATCCTCTTCCTCGAACATGAAGACCTCCTCAATGGAAGCACCGAGCACCCGAGCCACCTTGTAGGCGAGCTTCAAGGAGGGGTTGTACTTCCCCTGTTCGAGGAAGACGATCGTCTCCCGCCGCACGCCGACCTCTCGCGCCAGCTCCTCCTGGGTGAGCCCCGTCTTCGCACGGAGTTCCCGGATCCGGGTCTTCACCCGACGTCCCCCTTCCGAAAGAGACTCCTTTCGGCGGCATCTGCCTGCCTCACGCCACGTCTCCCTGCCGGAAGAGGTACCACTGGAAGATCCGTGCGGAGATGAGCATGGTAAACAGCAGAACCAGAAGCGTTCCCTGGAGATTGAACGACGCCAGGCCGAGGAAGTCCAGCCATAAGAAGGTCAGTATCAGTACCAGCGTGAGCACCCAGGAGTAGGTGGTGCCATAAGCGCCAATTCTCTTCGTCCTTTCGTCGGAGAGGACTTCGCCCTGTCTGCTA
>JAAZIF010000173.1 GCA_012510335.1 Methanomicrobiales archaeon
CCGCGCGACGTCTTTGACCTTATAGAAGGGGAGATCGTCGAAGACTACGCCGACCGGATCCGCGCCGCCCGGGAGGAGAAGGAATGGTCTACCCTTGACCTCGCACAGGAAGTCAAGGAACGCGAGATCCTGATCAAGAAGATTGAGAAAGGCGATCTCATCCCCGAGGACGAAGTCCGGCGAAAACTTGAGAAAGCACTTAATATCAGGCTGATCGACTCGGCCGAGGAGACCGCCTCCACCGGCGGGCCCGGGCGGATGACCATGACCATAGGCGATGTAATAGCGTTCCGGAAGGGTCGAAAGTAAGACCCCAATACTTTTTCCCCGCAAAAGCCGGCCCCGGACGATCGGATAACAGGGAGTCGGATCGGGTCCGGAGGTCTCTACTCAAGGGATGACCCGGAATATTAATATATGAGAGCGCGCAATAGTAAGCGTAATGCAGGGTGAATGTTTTTTCGCCGGTGAATGTCTTTACCTCGGTTAACGGAGCAGCAGCCCTCGCAGAAGTGATTTGCCAGTTTTTAGTCGCCGCTACATATAACCCTGGAGCGGCAGCGTTCTATCGCTATTTTACCCGGTTTTAAACCATCCCGGAGATCTGTGTAAGCTCAAAATCCGGGGGAGGTTGTAGTTATGAGAGGAAAAGAAATTCGTCTGGAACGTATTATGGATCGAAATACCGGCAGGACCATCATAGTGCCGCTCGACCATGGCGTAACGCTCGGCCCCATACCGGGGCTGATCGATCCTGGAAAGACTATCGATCTTGTTGCCGACGGCGGAGCAAACGCGGTTGTCGGCCATCTGGGGCTTGCACTGCACGGCCACCGGGGGCATGGACGGGATGTCGGGCTCATCCTGCATCTCTCGGCGAGCACCAGCATAGGCCCGGACCCAAACGACAAGGTGCTCGTGAACACCGTCACAAACGCCCTGAAGATGGGTGCAGACGGCGTATCGGTGCATATAAACGTCGGAGCCGACTCCGAGGCAAGGATGCTTGAAGACCTCGGCAGTGTCGCGATCACGTGCATGGAGTGGGGGATGCCGCTCCTCGCTATGATGTACCCCCGGGGCAGGAAGGTCATGGATGAACACGGGGTCGAGGACGTCAAACTCGCCGCACGGGTGGCGGCGGAACTCGGCGCCGATATAGTCAAGACCGTCTACACCGGTGATCCGGACTCGTTCCGGGAGGTGACCCGGGGATGCCCCGTGCCGGTCGTGGTCGCGGGGGGCTCAAAGACCGACGACCGGGCGACCCTCGACCTGGTGGAGGGGGCGATGGAGGGGGGCGCTGCCGGTATATCGATCGGGAGAAACGCCTTCCAGCACCAGGCGCCGGATCGCCTGATACGTGCCGCAGCGCTGATCATCCATGAGGGGCAGACGGCAGAAGAAGCAGTAGAGATTCTCAGGACGTGATTATTATGATTGGAAAAGAGATCCGCCTTGAGCGGATAATGGATAGAAACACCGGCCGCACCGTGATCATTCCGATGGATCACGGGTTTACACTGGGCCAGATCGAGGGGCTCCGCAACATGACCTGGATCGTCAGCGAGGTGAGCGAGGCCGGTGCGAACGCCATCGTGCTCCACAAGGGCATGGTTAAAGGAGGACACCGGAAACGCGGAAAGGACATCGGTCTCATCGTGCATCTCTCCGCGAGCACATCGATGAACCCGGATCCAAACGATAAGGTGCTCGTCTGCACAGTGGAGGAGGCGGTCGCGCTCGGCGCCGATGCCATCTCGATCCACATCAACCTTGGCGCGCCGAACGAGTCAGGTATGATCGAGTCTGCCGGCGCGGTTGTGCGGGACTGCAACCGCTGGGGGATACCGCTCCTTGTCATGATCTACCCCCGCGGTGATGGGATCGACTCACGATCGCCGCAGGCGATCGGGCACTGCGTCCGGGTCGCCGAGGAGCTCGGGGCTGATCTCATCAAGACAAACTACACCGGGGATCCGGAGACCTTCCGCCAGATCACCGCTTCCTGCTCGGTGCCGGTGATGATCGCCGGTGGCGAGAAGGGCGGGGACTTGGAGACGCTCACGACCATCAGGGATGCCATCGGGGCAGGCGCGGCCGGGGTCTGCATGGGAAGGAACGCATTCCAGCGCGAAGATCCACGCCGGTTCATCGGGGCGATCTGCCGGGTGGTGCATGAGGGCGCAGACCCGGCCGAACTGCTGGAGAGAGAGTGATGAAGCAATTCTGGGTTGATATAAGGCCGTGGAGGAAGGAGCTCGCGACCACCGCCATAGAGAGCGGGGCTGACGTCATCGTGGTGGACGACGCCGAACGTGTGCGGGAACTCGGGCGTGTGACGACTGTCGCGGAGAACGGCGACCTCGTCCCGGGGAAAGATGTCTTTGAGATCGAGATCTCGGATAAGGCAACCGAGGAGGAGGCGCTCAGGCTCGCCGGACAGGGCCGGGTCATCGTGCAGATGACGGACTGGACGGTCATACCGCTCGAGAACCTCGTCGCGCAGTCTGACCGGATCATCGCCACGGTCACGACCGCCGATGAGGCGGCGATCGCTCTCGGCGCCCTCGAACGCGGGACGGCGGGTATCCTCCTCGCAACGGATGATCCGGCGGAGATCCGGCGCGTGGCAGGCGCGATAGCCGGTTCAGGCGCAGAGATCTCTCTCATCCCATTCGAGGTAACCAGGATCACCCCTGCCGGCATGGGGGACCGGGTTTGCGTGGACACCTGCTCCCTCCTCGCCGACGGAGAGGGGATGCTCGTCGGAAACACATCCTCGGCATTCCTTATGGTGCATCCCGAGACCCTGGAGAACCCCTACGTGGCCCCGCGCCCGTTTCGGGTGAACGCCGGGGCGGTGCATGCCTACACCCTCCTCCCCGACGGAAAGACCGCCTACCTCACCGATCTCGCGACAGGCAGCCGGGTACTCGTTGCGGAGCATACCGGCACGACACGGGAGGCGGTCGTCGGCAGGGTGAAGATCGAGCGCCGCCCGCTCCTCCTCGTCGAGGCGGAGGCCGGGGATGCGAAGGCGAGCCTGGTTCTCCAGAACGCTGAGACCATCAGGCTTGTTGCAGAGGATGGGGGGGCGATATCGGTCGCCCGCCTCGCGGTCGGTGACCGGGTGCTCGGCAGCGTCGCGGAAGGGGGGCGGCACTTCGGGGTCGCTGTCAGGGAGACGATCCTGGAGAAGTGACGCGATGCTTGCAGGCATCATCGGCGGTACCGGTCAGATGGGGCGGTTCTTCGCCAGGGTCTTTGAGGAGGCTGGCTGGGATGTGATCATCTCAGGGAGAGAGACGGAGATCACCAACCGGGACGTCGCAAAAGAGGCTGACCTCGTCATGGTCTCGGTGCCCATCCGTGCCACCGTCGGGGTGATCAGGGAGATCACAGGGCTGCTCGCTGAGGAGCAGATCTTCTGCGACCTCACATCACTCAAGGTCGAACCGATCCGGGCGATGCTCACCTCGCGGGCAGAGGTGATCGGGCTCCACCCTATGTTCGGGCCCGGCGCCGCATCGCTCCGGGGCCAGACGATCATCGCCACCCCGGCCAGGTGTGCCCCCGCGACCCTCGAGGGGCTCCTCTCGGTCTTCCGTGACCAGGGGGCGGCGATCACGCTCGCAACGCCGGAGGAGCATGACAGGATGATGACGATGATCCAGGGGCTCACCCACTTCGGGGCTCTCGCGAAGGCGGAGGCCATCCGCCGGATCGGCGCTGACGTGAACGAGACCCTCACATTCACAAGCCCTATATACCGGATCGAGATGGGGCTTATAGGACGGATACTCGGCCAGGACGCAGGACTCTACGGCGATATGCTCCAGATGAACCCGGCAATCCCGGCGGTGCTCGGCGCGTTTGA
>JAAZIF010000174.1 GCA_012510335.1 Methanomicrobiales archaeon
AGGAGGATGAGGGAGAGCGGCATCGGGATATTGAAGAAGAGCACGAGCGCCATCATCTGGACCATGAATACAAAGGGTATCGAGAGGATGGCAAGGACGAAGAATGAAGCGTGAGGATGATCACGCATGATCCCGCTCGATATGAAATCGGCGAGCCGGGATATAAGCGATTTCGCTGAAAAAAGCCGCTCTTCGCGGTAATTCGCCATGCCGGCGTAGAAGAGGATGATGCTTGTGGCAAAGAAGAGCGCGGTTGAGTAGAGATACTCGGCGGCTGTAAACCCGTCTCCCTGGAGTTCAAGGACGACAAGGGTTAGGGGGGAGACGATGCTTATGACATGGGTGTTTGCAAAGACCGTGGGAAAGAAGAGGTAGGCGGTGGCGAGGGTCGAGAAGAAGATCGATATAAACGAGAGCTCCTTGAAGCTCCGGGCAGCCATCCCGATCATCAGGGCGCTTGCGAGGAAGAATAGGATGACCGGTATGAGGGGTATGAGGATTCCCACCGGCGCCCCGATGGCGAGGGTGATTGCGCCAGCGATGAAGAGCATGAGCGCAAAGTAGGGAAGCGCCTTTCCTATTATAATAGCAGACGGCCGGACCGGCGCGGAGAGGAGTGCTTCCCCGGCCCTTCCCACCCGTTCGTTCATCACGCTCATCATGAAGAACTGCGATGTGAAGTAGAGGGGGAATATGAAGACGAATATCAATATGATCGAGTCAAAGGGAAGCGGCGGGGAGAGCTGGGACGGCGTCTTGAGGTTATCGACCGATGACGCGCCCGGCAGGATGCCGGTGTAGCGGGAGAGGGGATGATCGCTCCCGACCCCGGCGAGATGCTGCCTGAGGTCATCCTCAGATGCCGGCGTGGCCGCCTGTGGGAGGGTCACCGCCTCGACCGGACCCGAGGGAACGGGGGGCTTTCTGGCATCCACCGGGGCGCCGACCTGCTGCCCGCTCTCTGTGGCCACAAAGTCGATCTCGCTCTTCACGTACTCCAGATCGATCCAGAGCGGGTATGCAGCGAAGAGATCGGGTTCTCCGGCGGCAATGTGAGAGACGTAGGCCTCGTAGTCACGCTCGAGTGATTTTAGCGCTGCCCGCCCTTTATCGGTATCGATGGCATAGACCTCTCCCCCGAGTATGATGATATCGTAGCTGAACCGGTTCTCCCAGAGCGTGGAACCGTCCGCGATTGTGACGGTAAACCGACTGTCAGAGGCAACGATCCGGGCAACCCGGGAATCATCAACGCCGATACGGTACATACCATCCTGCATATGGATGCCACTCTGGGCGGCAAATGAGGTCACCAGCACAAGGAGGACGAGCAGCCCCACTGCGAGGGGCAGGACGTGTCTTCCCATCGTGGTCACCGACCGCTTCATCTCCCAGGCGGCTATCGTCCGGATGGAGGAGAGTATGCGCATAACAACCCCGGCGAAAATCAGAGGAACCATCTCTACAGCAACCTATTAGTAGTCATCGACGACATATGGAGGATACACGTGATCAGAGCCCACGCACTTGTCAAACACTACGGCGACTTTCCGGCCCTCGACGGCGTCACCTTTGACCTTGATGATTCAGAGATACTGGGGGTTATCGGGCACAACGGGGCCGGCAAGACAACGCTCTTAAAGATCATGGCGGGCCTTATCACGCCGACGTCGGGGGATCTCGAAATCGACGGGGTAGATGTCATAAGGCGGTCGTTTGACCTGAAGGGGAACCTGGGCTACCTCCCCGAGGAGTCGAGGCTCTATGAGACGATGACCACAGATGCATACCTCTCGTTCTTCGGCGAGATCTACGGTATGTCAAAGTCCGCTATCAAGGTCCGGCGCGAAGAACTCCTCGCCGGGCTCGCACTCGATCCGGAGGGGAAGAAGATCGCAGAGCTCTCGAAGGGGATGAAACGAAAAGTCGCCATAGCACGGTCACTGATGCACGACCCCGGCCTGCTCATATACGACGAGCCCACATCCGGCCTCGACCCCATGACATCCCGAACGGTGCTCGATTACATAAAGGGTCTCCGCGCTGGGGGCAAGACGGTGGTCTTCTCGGCCCATAACCTCTTTCAGGTGGAGGAGGTCTGCGACCTCATCCTGATCCTGCGCCGGGGCCAGGTAGTGGCAAAGGGGACCATGCCCGAACTCCGGGAGGCGTTCGGCTCGATCACCTACCAGGTCTTCTTCAGGATCCCGGATCCGGCGACCTTCGCCACATCGGTCGGATACTCTCCCCATGATGGCCGATACCTCACCGAAGCGCGCTCCATCGATGACCTTAACAGGACGACCGCGGCGCTTACGGCAGACGGCGCCACGGTCGAGCGGATCGAGTCACACTACCCGACACTTGAGGAGATGATCCTGAGGATCGGGCGGTGACCCCCGGAACCAGCATCAGGATCGGGCGGGGTATGGTCGCCCGGGATGCCTCCAGAACCTCAAAATTATCAGCCCGGGGGCACAGAGTCGTTGAACGGCCGCAACCGGCAGGCGCTGGATCGGGCAGTATACCCCGGCCGTGCCGACCTGCTGCATATCTGCCAGCCCCTGCCGCCGCAGGATCGCAAAAATATACTTCGAGGCAGGGTTCCTGTTCGTTTCGAGTCGGGCAGCGATACCGGTGACACTCAACCAATCCGGGTGTTCCTTGAGATGCCGCTATCCCTGTGGGTGACGGCCTCGCTCTGCAAAAAAACAACCTGGTTAATAAATATTTCGAAAATATCATGCACGTTTGCCTGACAGAAGAGCTTTTTAAATACTAATACGGGAAAA
>JAAZIF010000175.1 GCA_012510335.1 Methanomicrobiales archaeon
GATCATCATTCCTGAAGAGCAGGCTCCCCCTGGTTTTCGCTCTCTCCTGTATCGTCATACTGGCGATCTCCTTCTGTGGATGCACCACCGACCCCGACCCCATCCGCATCGGCGTCCTGCTCCCTTCAAGCGGGCCGGTTGCCACACATTCGCTTGACGGACTCGCCTGGGCTGCGGACGCGATGAACCGGCAGGGCGGCCGTACGATCGAACTCATTTACCAGGATACGAGCACTGGTAACATATCCGCGCACGCAGAGAAGCTGGCCGGGCGCGACGATATCGACATCATTATCGGCCCTGCGACGAGCACCGAACTGGTGCATGTCGCCCCCATCGTCACGGGTCAGGGCAAACTCCTCATCTCCCCGAGCGTCACGGCGGAGTCTGATACCAGCGACCTCTTCTGGAGAACCTGCCCTACCGATGACCGGCAGGCAGAGGTGATCTTCCGGCTCCTCCGGGAGGAAGGGGTGAGTGATATATCGCTCGTCACCGTGGACGCACCCTATGGAGAGGCGTTTGCACACCTTGCCCCGCAAGCAGCAAGCGGTATCCGGATCGCCGGCACAGCATCGCTCAACAGGCCGGTCTTAGAGATCGCCGCGCAGATCGTGGATGAAGACCCCGATATCGTCATCGCCGTCGTGTATCCCGATGAAGCGGTCGGGCTCGCAGAAGCTCTTGCTGCCGCAGGCTCGTCCGCCGGCCTCTTCCTCTCCGACGCCTGCCGTTCACCGCACCTGCTTGAGAACCTCGGGCCACAGGCGGAGGGGATCCGGGGTATGTCCCTTGCCCCTGACCCCTCGACCGGGTACGCGATCGCTTACGAGGAGATCTTCGGTGAAGAACCGCCGGCGTTTGCCGCTCAGGCGCATGACGCACTACTCCTCGCCGTCTACACCACGGCGCGGCAGGAGGTGGCGCCGGAGGAGTCGCTCGCGGCCTCCCTGCGGTGGGTCGTCTCCGGCGACGGGACCGCCAAGGGCTGGGATCCACAGGAAGCGGTCGAGGCTGCGACCATGATCCGCGCCGGCGCTCACCCCACAATCACCGGCGCTTCAGGGCCGCTCCGGTTCCCCACCGAGTCCTCTACCGGCCCGCTCATCGGGTACTACGCCTGCTGGACGGTTGAGGGAGGGGTGTTCTCGGAGGGCACCCCCATCCCCTCGTCGGACAGGGTGCCCGTGCTCCCCGGTCTCTCGTATGACCCGGCCGCCGGCGAGGGCGATCGCCCGGTAGTCTGGATGGTCTACCCGAAGGTGAAGGGTGACCGATCGTTTGCGGACTCGGCATACCGGGGACTTTTCCGGGCGCAGGAAGCGTTCTCGTTCACGAAGAGAGAATTTTCACATGAAGATCTGCCTCTCCTCGACGCTATATTCTCCACGCGGAACTTCACCGAGAAGCCCGACCTCGTGATCACCGAAGGGTTCCAGTTCACCGATGATACCCGGGCGTGGGCCGTGGCAAACCCCGATATCCGGTTCTTCACCCTCGAACAGGAAGACTACAACCTCCCGAACGCATGCGACGTTGCGATGGTTCCCTACGGGTCGTCCTACCTTGCCGGCGTACTTGCGGCAGGTATCACAGAGACCGGGAA
>JAAZIF010000176.1 GCA_012510335.1 Methanomicrobiales archaeon
GGGACGCCGACGATCCGGTCACCGGGGGCGATCAGGTCGCCGGTGATTATCTTCTCCTTCTTCTGGATCCCAAGACACGTCCCGGCGAGATCGAGGCCGTTCACGAGGCCGCAGAGCGTCGCGGTCTCGCCGCCGACGATATTAATGTTCGCCAGCCTCGCCCCCTCGTTTAAGCCCTTGCCGAGCTGCTCCATCTTCTCGATCGAGAGAGAATCGGTTGCGATGTAGTCGACGAACGCCACAGGTTCGATGTTCATAACGTAGAGATCGTTGACGTTCATCGCGATGCAGTCGATCCCGACCGTCCGCCAGTCGAGGAGCGCGTCTGCGACGAGCATCTTGGTTCCGACGCCGTCGACCGCAAGCGCAAGGGCATACGGCCCGCAGTCGATCAGCCCTGCAAAGTGCCCGACCGCCCCGAGCATCGGGAACGCGCCGCGCCTCCGGTAGGTGAGGCTGCCGACCAGCGCCCGCACCGCCCGGGCCTCGAGATCGATGTCCACCCCCGCTTCACGGTAGGTGTGCTCAGTCATCAGAGTTCTCCGAGAGACGGAATTCGTCGTGCAGCACCTGCAGGGCACGTTTACCGTCTCTACCCTTCACGACGAACGAGACGTTCACTTCGCTGGAGCCCTGCGAGATCATCATGACGTTAACCCCGGCCCGGCCAAGCGCTGAGAAGATCCTCCCCCCCGTCCCGGGGGTGCCGGCCATCCCGGCGCCAACGACGGCGGCCGCAGCGACGTCACGGTCGTAGGTGATCTCGCGCACAATGCCCAGTTTCACTATCGGCGTGAGCGCATATACAGCGGCATCCAGGTGAGATTCATCGATTATGAGGGAGATGTTCGCCTCGCTTGAACCCTGCGAGATCATCATTATGTTCACCTCCCGCTCAGCGAGAGCCTCAAAGATCGTCCTTGCGACGCCGGGGCGGCCTATCATCTGCGCGCCATTGACGTTGACCAGGGCCACCTTCTCTATAAGGGCAAGGGCCTTTACCACCCTCTTCTCCATGTGTTCTCTGCGGAGTATGACCGTCCCGGGGGATCCGGGCCTGAAGGTGTTCCTGACCCGGATCGGGATATCCTTCTGCATGGCGGGTTCGACCGACCTCGGGTGGAGCACCTTGGCCCCGAAGTAGGCAAGCTCCATAACCTCCAGGTAGGAGATATCGTCGAGCACCCGCGCATCTTCGATGATCCGGGGATCTGCTGTCATCACCCCATCGACATCGGTCCAGATCCAGATCTCGTCGGCATCGACCCCGGCGCCGATGACGGCGGCCGAGTAATCGGAACCGCTCCGCCCGAGCGTGGTGGTCACACCCTGCTCGGTCGCTCCCACAAAGCCCATGACCACCGGAACCGACCCCGTGAGCAGCGGCACGACCCGGCTCCTGATGCTCGACTCGCTCGCCGGGAGGGCGCGGGCGTCACCGTGGTTCGCCGTCGTGATGATACCGGCCTCGGCGCCGTCGAGGGCGACAGAAGGGATGCCGCGCTGGCGGAGGGCGGCACTCACGATCGGGGCTGAGAGTCGTTCCCCGAAGGACATGATGTAGTCGCGGGATCGGGGGGTCAGCTCCTTCAAGGTGTATACCGCGGTAAGGATGTTCTGCAACCGGTCGAGCCGGTCGTCGATGACCGGCGTCACCTCGTCGACGCAGTCGGGGGCGACCTCCTCGAGAAGCCGGGTGTGCCGGGTCCGCATCGCAGCAAGAAATGCCTCGACCGGGGGCTGCTTCTTGCTCACCACGACCTCATCAGCCATCGCTATGATCTGGTCGGTGACCCCGGAGCATGCCGATACAACCAGCGCGACCTCGTCGCCGGCTGCGTGGTGTGGTTCCACGATATCTGCGACCCGCTGGATACTGCCCGCTTGCCCGACAGATGTGCCGCCGAATTTCATTATTAGCCTCATTTTGGCTCACTTGTTCCCTGCAATTGTTTTATGTTATAATAGAACGTACGGACTAATAAGATGCTTGTAGACGAGATTGTGGATGCTCACGTGCTGATTATCGGGAGCGGCGGCGCTGGGGCGCGGGCCGCGATCGAGGCCTCACGGTACGGCAGCGTGGCCCTGGCCTCAAAGACAATTGTCGGTAAAGGCGGGTGTACTACGATGGCAGAGGGCGGATTTAACGCCGTTCTGCAGGATCTGGACTCTATCGAGGTCCATCGCGAAGATACGCTCTCCGGTGGAGCGTACCTGAACGACCCGGCCCTGGTAAACGTGCTGGTGCATGAGGCGCCAGAGCGCCTGAGAGATCTCGTCCGGTGGGGTGCGGTATTTGACGTCACCGATGATCGTGAAGTGGCGCAACGGCCTTTCGGTGGGCAGCGGTTCCCGAGAACCTGTTACGCCGGGGACCGGACCGGCCACGAGATGATGATGACCCTCCTCGACCGTCTCGACGCAACCGATACACACCTCTACCAGGAGGTTTCAGTCATCGACCTCGCCAGGGATGAGAACGGTGCGGTCGCCGGCGCGATTGCCCTGGACCGGGACGGCGATCCGATCCTCTTCCGGGCCGACGCCACGGTGCTCGCGACCGGCGGGGGGACACAGTGCTACGATATATCCACGAACTCTGCGTCCGGGACCGGCGACGGATTTGCCATGGCCTACAGGGCCGGGGCGGAACTGATCGATATGGAGATGATACAGTTCCACCCGACCGGAGCGGTCTACCCCTACGATGCCCGAGGCCGCCTGGTTACCGAGGCGGTCAGGGGTGAGGGCGGGATCCTCTTAAACGAGCGACGGGAGCGGTTCATGAAGCGCTACGATCCCGATAGGATGGAACTTTCCACCCGCGATGTCGTCGCCCGGGCGATAGCGACCGAGGTGCTGGAGGGGCATGGGACGAAGCACGGCGGGGTGTATCTGGATGTGACGCACCTCCCTGCGGAGCGGATCGAGAGCAGGATCCCGGTGATGCTCGAGCAGTTCCTCGCCTTCGGCGTGGATATCAGGAAGGAGCCGATGGAGGTGGCGCCGACCGCGCACCACGTCATGGGCGGCCTCCGGATCACGCCGGAGTGCCGGACAACCATCCCCGGCCTCTTCGCCTGCGGGGAGGTAACCGGCGGGGTGCATGGCGCAAACCGCCTCGGCGGGAACGCGCTTGCTGATACGCAGGTCTTCGGGAAACGGGCCGGGGAATTCGCCGGGAAGTCACCGGAACGGAGCGGCCGGGTCGATGAGGCCTGGATCGAGGGTGTGTTCGGGATGCTCGACGACTTCTACGAGGGGGCGACAAGCCCCGCGGCAGTCCGGAAGGATCTAAAACTCACGATGTGGACCCAGGCCGGGATCTTCAGAAACTCGCCCGACCTCGCGACGGCACTCACACATGTCAGGAGGCTTGCTGACCGGCGGCTCTTCGCCGCATCGGCCACGAACCTCATCGAGTGCTGCACTGTCAGGAATATGTGTACCACGGCATCCCTGATCGTCCGGTGCGCCCTGCTCCGGCCCGAGAACCGGGGGGCTCACGTCAGGAGGGATATGGATGTCATCACCACAAATCCGGTAAAGTCGCCATTCGGGCATACCTACGTCTCTCTCTCCAGGGAAGGGATCGAAGAGCGTGAGGTGAAACCATGAGAGAGATAACGATCCGGGTCTCGCGCTATGATCCGGCGGTGGATGTTGAGCCTCACTTTGAGGAGTATACTGTCCAGGTAAACGAGGGCGCCCGGGTGCTCCACACCCTCCACGCGGTCCACGATAACCACGACCCGACGCTCACCTACCGCTACTGCTGTGGATCGGGGCAGTGCGGGAGCTGCGCCGTCCGGGTGGACGGGAAGCCCGTCCTCGCCTGCATGGAGGAGGCTCACGACGGCATGACAGTCGAGCCGCTGGATCTCCCTGTCTTAAAAGACCTGATGGTGGATATAGGACCGGTGATAGCAAAGATCGCCCGGATATGCCCGGCGCCGGACGCGGCCCTCCCGGCGCGGGAGGAGATCGAGGCGATCAAGCCCCTCCGGGACTGTATCGAGTGCCTCTGCTGTGTCTCGGCATGCCCGGCGCTCCAGGTGACCGAGTTTGCCGGACCTACGGTGCTCCGGCAGGAGATGCGCCTCGTCCTCGACCCCAGGGACTCAGGGGACCGGATAAGCGACGCTATCGAGAAGGGGCTCTTCTACTGCACGACCTGCAAACGCTGTGTGGAGGTCTGCCCGAAAGAGATCAATATCCCGGGCAAAGCGATCGAGAAACTCCGGGAGATTGCGAACCGGCGCGGTCTGACCCTGCCCCGTCACCAGGAGGTGGCGAAGCTGGTTCAGGATACGGGCAGGAGCGTTGAGTGGACAAAAACCACGTTCCTCGAGCAGGTGCCCGAGGTTATTGAACCCGACGGTCCGGTCCGCGGCGAGGTCGGGTTCTTCGTCGGGTGCATGTTCAACGGCCGGATCCCGCAGACAGCGTTCGATGCGATGGAGGTCATGAAGCGAAACGGTATCCGGGTGATCATCCCCCACGACCAGGTCTGCTGCGGTTCGCCGCTGATCAGGACAGGTCAGACATCGATTATAGACGAACTCCGGCGTAAGAACATCGAGGCTTTCGCGAGCCGGGGGATAGATACGGTTATGACGATCTGCGCCGGGTGCGGGGCGACGCTGAAGAACGATTACGAGACGCCGTTTGCGGTGAAGGATGTCACCGAGGTTCTCACGGACTACGGGATCGAGCCCCCGGCGAAGCTCGACGTCAGGGCGACCTACCACGACCCCTGCCACCTCCTCCGCGGCCAGGGGATCAGCGAGGAGCCACGGGTGTTCCTCCGCGAGGCCGTCCGGGAGTTCGTGGAGATGCCCTCCCAGTGTTGCGGCGCCGGCGGCGGCGTCCGGTCAGGGGTGCCTGAGGAGGCAAAAGCCCTCGGGGCGAAGCGCGACGCGGCCGTGAAGGAGACCGGCGCGGATGTGGTGGTGACGATCTGCCCGTTCTGCGAGTTCCATATCGCGGATTGCACGGACGTGCCCGTGAAGAACCTGGTGACGGTTCTCCTTGAGGGGTATCGGAAGAAGGATGCAGAGGAGCAGAGCTCCGCATAAATCTTTTTTGTTCTATTGAAGCCCGGATCCCTCCCCGCCCGGTGATGGGAAGAGGGGCCAGGTATGAGAGCCTGAGGGTCACACTCGAGGCATCTCTGCGACAGGGTGAAAGGGTAGGGATCCCCTCACCTCATTATATCGAGAATAAAGTACAGGAACGCAATGATGCTGATGAAGATGACCCCGTACCCGCCGCCCCAGATATCCGTCCGGATATCGGGGTACTGCTCCTTCAGGTAAGAGAGATCCTCTTCATACACCTGCGACCTCGAGGGATCCAGAAACGCCTGCATGAGTGGCAGGACAGCGGTTTTCCCTGCTATCTGGATGGCGACGGTCGGGTTTGCCGTAACATGCTTGAGGCGCGCCACCACCACCCCGACCCCGCGCTCTATCGCACCCGCGATATGCACAAGCGGGACTGCCGAGAACCAGGTCACCGCCCTGCCGGCCCGGATGTAGAGGGCATCGATATCGATCGTGGCTCCGGGCCAGGCTGCCTGAGTGGCCGCACCGCGAGCAGGAGCACCCCTGCAA
>JAAZIF010000001.1 GCA_012510335.1 Methanomicrobiales archaeon
CATATCCACCATCTGCATGATGGGATATATCATCTGGGAGACTGAGGGATTCTCCATCTGCCGTCCGACCTCGTCCATGCTCCTTCTTGCCCGGTTGAGGGTGATCGTCTGGGAGAGTTTCAGGACGGAGAGCTCATACTCAGGCGTGAGCTGCACATCCGATCCGAGGACATATTTCGCGCCGAGAAGCCCGAGCCCCTCAAAACAGCGCCGATTATACCCGGCGACCTCCCGGATCTCCTCCATGGTTCCTTTGCGGTTCAGGAATGCGTGGAGGTCGGCGATGAGCACGATCACTTCGAACCCTGCTTCCTGCAGATCCATCAGTTTGTTCACCGTCACCATATGCCCGAGATGGATCTCCCCGCTCGGTTCGTAGCCGGTGTAGACCCGCCTGTCCGGTTGGTTGAGGAGCGCACGCAATTCCTGGTCAGTGACGACCTCTACGGTATTTCGCGTCGCCAGTTCGTAAGGATCCATTAAAAATAATGGGTTTTTTTGAGAGTTAATCCTTCTTCTCCCCTGGCCCGGCTCTTCACCCGATGGCGACGAGACCGAGCGCCCTGTCGGTCATCCGGATGGATTCTTCCGGATCCTTCACAGTCCCCATCAGCGCCCTGATACAGTCGATGTTCTCAGGGATAACATCGGCCTCCTGGTGGATGGCCTGGAAACAGTAGAACTCCTTCCCGTCGAGAACCGAGACCGACTCCTCAAAGACGCCGTTCTCCCAGAGGTCGGTCCTGGGCCGGCCGAGATCCTGGGTGTACTCCCGGAGCTGGGCGTTGCTCTTGATCCCGGTGGCCTTGCGGACGATCCCGATGCGGCTGTGTTTCTCAAAGACTGCCATAACTTCGTCACGGGTAGTCTCGCGCTTTAGATCCATCTGTATGGTATGCATATGCATGAATGTCGTCGGGACGATCATAGCGAGGGTGACGATGTTGATATGAGGTAGGACGGTCTGGAGATCGGGGCCGTGGTGGCTCGGGATGGTGGCAGGGTTCAGGACGATGGCGTCGACCGGCCCCCGCTTGACGTCGCCCGGATCAGCTCCGCGCCTGACCATCACCGCCCTGACCCGATCGACGCCGAAGGCCTGGTCCAGGGCATGGATGAGCCGGACGAGCCCGGTGGTGTTGCACGAGACGACCCGGGCGAACTGCTTCCCGAGAGCCTCCCTGTAGTTTGCGTGAGCGTTGAAGGAGAACCCGGCGACCTCATGCCCCTCGCCGCCCTGGAAGATCGCCTTCTTCCCGAGCTTTTCGTAGAGTGTTCTGTTCTTCGCCCCGACGCCGCCGGGGGTAGCATCCACGACGATATCGGCAGCTTTTAGCATAGCCTCCACGTCACCTGCGACCTTGATTCCGGCCTTATCAAACTCCGGCTTCTTTGAGAGGTCAGCTATGTACAGGGGATATCCGCGCTTTCCTGCGACATACGCCTCAGCAGAGACGCTCGTCTTTGAGACCCCTATAACTTCCATATCAGGCTGGGCGGCGACCGCATCGGCGACTCGTTTGCCGATGGTGCCGTAGCCGTTGACTGCGACTTTGATCATACATGTTGGAGTACAGAACAAAAATTAATAAAGGTTGCTGATTTGCAGATAGGATGGATGCTGCGTAGTCACGAGGTAAACGGGGGGTCTGAATGGCTCACAATCGCCTATGCATCGCGCAACCCCGGATGCCGGGGTCTCATGGGTATAATCGGGGGTTGGCTTTGCGGCAGAGATGGCCGGGGTCGCCTGACCCGGGCGGGTGCCCCCTGAAGTGCAGGGGCTCGCCGGCGACTATGCAGTTGCCGCAACGATCTTTCTCTGCCCCTACCCGGACGGCCCTGGCGGGATCCGGGTTCCCTCATTCCGTAAGGGCATCGGGCGCGGTCTTTGTCGTCATGATCGTCCGGGGCCGGTCGACTGTGACGGGGACATGCTCCTATCTCCTGACGAACGCGGCGTAACCCCGGTGCCCGCCCTCGGTGGCGGTCCTGAAGACGAGGACTTCCTTTCCCTGGTACTGCAGCTGACGGGCGTAGGTCTTCGCAGCCTGCTGTGTCTCGTAGAGCCGGTCGGCGTAATACTCGATATCGTCGACGACCCGCCGTTGCCGTATACTGATCCACCCCGCTCTCGGGTGCCGTCTCATACTCAGTGGTTGCGGCAACCGCACTAAAAAGTATTACCGTCCCCCGGCACCACCGCCGCCAAAACCGCCACCGCCGCCGAAGGATCCTCCGCCGCCCCCGAACCCTCCGGTTCTGCCCGAGGATGGCGGGGAGTAGAGGATGATTGGAGCAAATATCACAGGCATATTTGAATAAAGCGGCATCCCGACGTCAGGGAGGCTGATATTCAGGTTCTTCATCGCCTGCTCGACCGACTTGCCGAGGCCGAGCGCGGTTCCGTAGACCAGCCACTCCCCCCACATCGAGAGGTCGGCGGGTGAGTACTTCTGGATCAGGGCGAGATCAGAGAGGAATCGAGCAAACGCATCCCACTCAAGTTTCTCTTTGTAGTGGTCATCCTTCCAGAAACCAAAGAGCGTCGAGGGGAAGAGGGCCGCGATCGCGACCTGGACAGCGACGATGAAGGAGAGGATGCCGGCCGGAACCAGTAGGTAGGCCGCGCCCGGCGCGAATATGAACGTCAGTATGGAGAGCCCGCAGGGGATGGCGCCGAGGAAGATGAGCGGGAGGATGATCTCCCGGCCGTCCCTGAC
>JAAZIF010000177.1 GCA_012510335.1 Methanomicrobiales archaeon
GGGGGACAGATCGTCGATATAAGGTCACCGACAGGTTTTGCCGGCGGACATATACCGGCAAGCATCAACATCTGGAGGAACGGCCTCCCTCTCTATATGGGCTACTTCCTGAACTACGAGGATCCGGTAATCCTGGTCGATGACTTCAACCTCGATCTCGATCATGTGGCGCGCCACTTTGTGCGCCTCGGCTACGATAACATCGCAGGCTACCTTGCCGGCGGGTTTTCCGCCTGGTTCGAAGAGGGGGAGCGGGTCGAGAGGACCGGGGTCTGCTCGCCCGGCGACCTCGTGGAACACCTGGACGATCCATCGGTCTTTATCCTCGATGTGCGGGATATCAACCACCGGGATGAGACGGGGCATATCCGGGGCTCCCGCCACGTATATGTCGGGCACCTGGAGAAGCACCTGGATGAGATCCCGCTGGACAGGCGGATCATCGTCCATTGCGATGCCGGGTTCAAGGGGAGCCTGGCGGCGAGTGTCCTGCAGAAGCACGGGTTCCCGGATGTCACAAACCTCCTCGGCGGCACAATCGCCTGGGAGGCTGCAAACTACCCGCTCATAAAGGATTGAGAATTCGCGTTGCGCCGTCCCCCTCCCGGTGTGATGCATCCTGCAAGTTGACGGCTGTATGACCCTGACTGTCGATGCCTCCCTCAGCGCGCCGGCAGGCGACTATCGGTTATATACGCAAAGATCTCCATGAACTCCTCGGGGTGATTGAGGTACGCGACCGAACGGGGCCGCCCGATCAGGTCGTATAGCCGGACCCCTCTCTCTATGCCGACCTCCGGAACCTCCACCGGGTCGCAGTGGCGCACCGGCGGGGCGTCGGGGTACCGGGGATTCTTCACTAGCGCTCCCCCCTCCATCTCGTAGTAGGCGGCTCCCTGCATCTCCGCAAAGGGCCCGTAATTGCTGGAGAACTCCGTCGAGACGAGGTTTGCCATCACGAGATCCTCGCTGCCCGGGTTGATCGTCACATGGCCGTACCCGGGCGGTATCAGGATCTTGTCGCCCGCAGAACCCGTGATAATCACCACGTCGTCGGCATCCCGGGTCTGGAGCAGGAAGTGTCCGGACCCGGCGAGCACCTCGTAGATCTCAGGGTAAAAGACTCCTGCAGGGTTTCTGGTGTGGTAGTGCCCTTTCGTCTTTATGTACTCGCCGCAGAGGATCCCGGGAGAGATAACGGTTATGTCGTACCTGACGTGGTGTTCGTGGAGCCACCGCCGGTCGTCATCACTCCTGGCCAGATCCCGGTACATAAAATAGAGGGGCTGATCGAAGGTGCAGCCCGGATCTGCGAGGACATCCCGCATCTCATCGATCGTCCTTGCCTGTGCCTCCGGTACAGGCCCATCCCAGTATCTCTCCATCAACTCTTCTTGCGATGCACGAATATATAATACCCGGCCCCGATGATGATGGCTGCAACAACGACAAGGAAAACCGGATTGGTGAACAGGGCGCCCGGTTTTTTCTCGAGAACCGCTCTCACCTTCATCGTATCCGATATCTTGCTGTTGTCAAGATCGTCGCGGTAGCGGATCTCTGAGTCGATCCCGTACTCTTTTAAGGTGGCGCCGGCATCGATGCTCACCTCAAACTTCGCGGTGGCGGTCTCGCCGGGGGCAAGATCGCCGAGGTAGGCGGTATCGTCGCTGCTGGTGAAGGGGTCGACTGCGCTGATCCGGGCCTGGGCGTTGTAGACCTTTGCAGCCCCGGTGTTTTTGTATACAACCTCAAGTATGCTCTTCCCACCTGGATAGAGCACCGCCGGTGAGGAGACAACATCGAAGTCGATCTTCCCGCCGACCGGGAGGCCGACCGTCACCGTCCTGGAGGCCGCCGGTTGCCCTTCATAGTCCTCATAGGTGATCATGAGATCCAGGGGGTA
>JAAZIF010000178.1 GCA_012510335.1 Methanomicrobiales archaeon
CCGCCCGGGACATAGGATCGCCAGGAGATCCCTCCTTTGCTGTGGCAGAGATCGTATCGATGCGTATCTCGTGCCGGCAGGGCAGTGTAGCAGGCCTTGCGGCGATGCAGGATGTCCTCCGGGGGGGAAGGGCAGGGCCGGCCCGGGTGCCCCGGGCCGTATGGTTGTGTGCAGATCCTAGGAGCAGCCGGGAGCCATTGATGGCCGGCAGAGAGGCAGCGGCGGCCAGGATCCACGCATAGATACCCGTTAAGGATCCGGTGAGGGGGTCGAGCGGCATCTGCTCTCCATAAAAGGCATGAGTATATAAAAATTCCCGGCCGGGCGCTGCCATGCCGGGCGGAGCTGATTCGCACTCCGGCAGAATCCCGGGCTCTATACTGGATAATTTGACCGGATCCAGTCATTTGTAGTGCGTCATGACCTCCGCCAGGTGAAGCCTTCCCGGCATCGAGCGGATCTCAAACGCGCCATCAGGCAGAACCACGCATCCCTCGAGTTTCCAGGGGTTGATTGGGAGAGGGCTGGGGGATATACCAGTAAATCTTTAATAGATGTGGATCCAACCCCGGTTGGATGACTGGAGACGATCATGCGTTCACCGGGCTGGAGGCAGCTATCGTCTTCATCGCCTTAATCGTCGTTGCATCGGTCTTCGCATACGTCGTTGTCGGAGCGGGTATCGCCACATCGCAGAAGAACCAGGAGGTGATGCATGCCGCCCTCAAAGAATCCGGGTCTGCCATCCGTCCGGGGCAGACGGTCATCGCCAAACTGAAGAACCCGGGTCTGCTCGATTTCATAGAGTTCGACCTTGAGACCGCAACCGACCTGGCCGCGGTCGATATGGAGGGTATGGTGTATACAATCGCCACAAGGGATACGCTTGTCACGTTTCCTCCCGGCGACTCCAGCATAAAACTAACCTGGCGGTACAGGACGGATGACAATAACATCCTGGATGCGGGAGAGGTTGCCACGGTGAGGTTGACTCTGTTGAGCATTAAAATTCAGCCAGGGGAGACGTTCACCATCGGGATGACCACCGCAGAGGGGGCAACCGCCTCGCTTACGAGAACAATCCCCGGGGGTATCGGGAAGAATGTCTACATTGAGCTCTTCTGATGCCGGGGCGGGGTTCACCGGACTTGAGGCCGCGATCGTACTCATAGCGTTTGTTGTGGTCGCATCCATCTTCTCCTACACTATCCTGGGGGCGGGTTTTTACTTCTCCGGGGAGAGCCGGTCAGTCGTTTGCCAGGGTATCCGGCAGGCGGGATCGGGTATTACCGTGGCCGGGCACATTTATGGTATCAGCGCCTCACAGAAATATATAGATTCTATCATCATCCCCATCTGCCTTACTCCCGGGAGCGAACCCATAGATATCACCACAGTGTCAGTCCGTATTTTCGGTTCTAATACCAGGGAGGAGATCAGGCAGAACTCCCCTCTCATTGATGCATTTCCCGGGAATTCGAGATGGAGCGTTCAGGAGCGGTTTAACAGCAACCCGGGCACCATTCTCGAACCCGGGGAGCTGTTCATCCTTAATATCACACCTATGTTCCGCGCCAACTTCGTTCCATATAGTTCGTTCTCCATAGAGATCAAACCGGCGGGCAGTATGCCGCTCCGGGTGGCGAGGACCGTCCCGGGTTACATCGACAGGGTAACCCGTCTGGGCAATTGATGACTCTTATCCGCCCCCCAGGTTATCCCGATACCTGATCATCCCGATAACCCCGGCAGCCCCTGCTGCTGCAAGTATAAAGTATTCCTCCGGCCCGGCCCCTGCCATCAGGATACTCTCCGGGAGTCCGATCGCCCAGGCGCAGAGTGAAGCAAAGGTAAGAGCCACAAGGAGCGGGACGGCCGCGCGTATGAGCGTATGCCCGAGTCTTGAGTGGTTCTGGCTGGCGGCAAGGGCTACGGCGGTTGATGCGAGGAGGAATATCCATTCTGAGAGCGATGATACCTCTGCCAGTATGGCGTTGCCGAAGTAGCCGGTAAAGTCGCCCGGCTCGTAGGGGCCAAGGAGCGGGAAGTACCAGGCGACGGGCGTTGCCCACATCGCATCGAGGATCTGGTGGGAGGCGACACCCGCGGCGATGGCGAGGAGCAGAAACGACCCCCGCCACCTCCTGAGGGCGATGCCCGCGATGAGCAGGAGCCCGAGGAAGAGCAGCCCGTGCCCAATTATACGCCCGGAGTTGAGCGACCCCGCAAAGAGGATGTGGCCCACCGGTTTATCGAGGAGGTCGGGGAGGACGGCCCCGAACGCAGAGAACCCGATGATCCGCCGGTCGCCCAGGTGGTCAGCGATCACCAGACCCAGGATCAGGCCGATGAAGAGGTGGCAGGCGACAAACATCTTTCTTCATCAGGTTGGATCTCTGCCTGCTATAACCCTCCGGTATGGGAGATCGCGTGCGGTCTCTCAGGATCGGGGGTTTCTGGCGC
>JAAZIF010000179.1 GCA_012510335.1 Methanomicrobiales archaeon
TCATCCATGCCACCCGGGGTCGGGCATGAAGTCATGCGTAATTTCATGGTTGTAGAGATTAGAAACTCTTATGAGCACCTATGGGATGATAAACCCCTATACCAGGAAGTGCTCCGACCCTCATCCGGTCCCCCAATACGATACCAATACCCAAGCTGTGATAAACGGATGTTACAGATGATTACGTGGCTCGACAAGAACTTCTGCTCGCTTAAGCCTACGCGAGCGGTCATAATGAGAGCGCTACGCCACCTGCGCCCCGCCGATCGAA
Organism: Methanomicrobiales archaeon; assembly: GCA_012510335.1. Lineage (GTDB taxonomy): Archaea > Halobacteriota > Methanomicrobia > Methanomicrobiales > Methanoculleaceae > Methanoculleus. The sequence continues at coordinate 272 of JAAZIF010000179.1, forward strand.
AAAAACTCTTCTCCGAGGACATCCCGGAGATGCGGACCGCCGAGGGGCGGTGGTTTGAGGCGATCATATATGAGATGATCCTCGACCTCAGTCTCCAGACAGACCTCATACTCGCCGTCGTGGCGCGGGGGGCCGATGGTCCCTCCCGGGTCAGGCGCGCACAACTCGGGCAGAATGGTCTCTTTTACTCGAACATCGGGGATATCAAGGTCCGGGGAAACGGCCAGGATCTCGCTGAGGTCGACCTGATGCTCGTCGACCATACAGGCGCGCTGACGTTTGGGGAGATCATCACATCCCCTGCCGACTTAAAGGAGTTTGAGGAGGAGATCCACTACAAAAAGCAGCTCCTCGGCTACCTCTACGGGCAGCCGGCCGTGCCGTTCCTCCTCATATCCTCGGTCGACATATCCCGGACCGCCGTCGTCCGCCGCCTCCTCAAGGAGCCCGATAATGTCCTCCTCACCACCGCCTCCTGCGAGGACTTAAAGGCCCTGATCCGCCCCCGCGACCTGAAGCGGAGCCCGCCCAGGAAGGTCAGGCACGAGAAACTGATATCGATATCAGATATCGTTCCCAGGCGGCCTTTCGACTACAAGGAGCTCCACGATGAACGGATGCAGAGCATCATCAATGCGGTCACCTCTGAGGGGAGTATCCGGGAGCTTGGCACGCCCGATGAGATCCCGCCTATCGTAAAAAAGGTTCTCTTCGGGGGGCTCTATCCATCCGCCGTCCGGATGCTTGACTCGAGGTATCCCATCCGCATAAAGGGAAAGATCTATGATCCGGATGCAATCCAGAGGGAGTTCTCAAAGGTTGTTTTAGCCGTGAATCTCCCCGAATACAAACCGGTCATCTACCTCCGGCGGCGGAACAAGAGGGAGTACCTCAAGATGGTCCCAAACAACCGTTCGGGCGGGTTCAAGTTTGAGAGCCGGCGGACGCCTCACATGGCCGGGTTCTACCTCTGGCTCGAGTCGGTCAGGCCCTCGCTCGGGGCCGAGCTTGCGCGAGGGCTCCTGGATGCGTTCCCGGCGGTCCATGCTCCTACGGCCCCGGCAGCCAGGCGACCGTAAGATACCTATGGGACCGGGAAGCATGTACCTCTATGGTCATGGGCGGTGATAGAATATGGACCTGATCGCCGAGGTTGCCGGGTTCCTGGGGTTCAGCCTTGTCGCGGTCGCGTCGGTCACCGCGGTGATGAACCCGGCATCCACGATCGCTGTCTACACGGCGCTCACCGATGGGATGGGCAGGGACGAGCGCATGAAGGTCATACAGACCTCCATGAAGATAGCGTTCATCGTCCTCGCCTTCTTCGCCCTCACGGGGCAATTGATCTTCTCGATCTTCAGTATCACCATCCCGGCGTTCCAGATCGCCGGCGGCATCCTCCTGGTCAGCGTGGCGACCGGTATGCTCGCATCAAAAGGCGAGGCGTACTCGGGTGCGGACCTCGAGAACATCGCCATCGTCCCGCTGGCCTTCCCGCTCTCGTGCGGGCCGGGGACGATCACGACGGTGATCCTTCTCGCGTCGGGTCCGGAGGGCATCTGGAGTATCATCGCGGTCTTCCTCGGTATCATCGTGGGTCTTGCCATCTCCTATGTCGGGATGCTCTACGGGCCGAGGATATTCGCCCTCATAGGGGAAGGGGGGCTCAGGGTCGTCCCGAGACTGATGGCGGTCATAGTCCTTGCGATCGCCATCCAGTTCATCATCAACGGGATCTCGGCGGCGATGCCCCAGCTGCTGGCGCACCTCGATCTCTCCGGGTTTGTATGATCGATATCCCGGCGCTCCAGGCCCAGGCGCCGTGGCTTGCAATCCCGATGATATTCTTCTCTTTTCTCGGGCAGCCTGAGTTCTTTCTTCTCATCATCACGTTCCTCTACTGGTGCAAAAATCCGCGCCTCGCCACCCGCCTTGCACTCCTCATGGGTATATCGGGCGCCCTCTCCTCGGCCCTGAAGATCCTCTTCCACCTCCCCCGCCCCTACTGGGTCATCCCCGGTGTTCGGGCGCTTGCGACTCATCCATCGTCTGCCTTCCCTTCCGGCCACGCTCTGGGAGCGGTGACGTTCTGGGGTCTCCTCGCCGCCGGTATCAGGCGCAGGGGGTTTACACTCCTCGTGGCCACCCTGGTTATTTCTATCGGTGCATCGCGCATCTTCCTCGGCGTTCATTTCCCGTCGGATATCATAGCGGGGTTCGGGTTCGGCCTCCTCATCCTCATCCTCTTCCTCGCTCTTGAGGGGCCGGTGGGTCGCCGCGTCACCGCTCTCCCCCTCTCCCGGCAGATCCTGCTCGCGTTTGCCGGCTCCATCGCCCTGGCTCTCGCATCGTTTGCCGCGCTTGCGGTGATCGGGGACTGGCAGGTTCCCGCTGCCTGGGCTGAGACGGCCGGCCGACCGATCGACCCGCTCGGCCTCGGGGATGCCATGACAGCGGCCGGTTTCTTCCTCGGGTTTGCGGCAGGGGCCGCGGCGGGGCCCCGGCGTATGAACATCTGCGCCGGA
>JAAZIF010000180.1 GCA_012510335.1 Methanomicrobiales archaeon
GATCTTGAACCGATCCAGGATATCCCGCATATTCTCTGAAAATCCGTTGATGTAGTCGATCAGGTTCTTCTGGATGTTGGAGGGATCGTCCAGAAGGCGCCCAAAATCGTACCTGGAGGTATTGTAGAAGGCGTATCCGGATTCATGCCTGAGGATCAGATCCAGGTTCTCGATATCGTCTTTGAGTTCATCGTATTTTTCGAAGACCTGCTCTTTCGTCGGGGAGAGGACGCAGTCGATCCGGCGTAGCACCGTGAACGGGAGGATGACATCCGGGTATTTTGAGCGTTTGAAGTCGTCGCGGAGCACATCATCGGCAACACTCCATATAAATCCGGTGATCTGCTGGAAGTTATCCATACAGATCCAGTGGAGAGAGGCAGGGATAACAGTGCCGGTTCAAAATCGCCGCAATACAGCGCCATTACCTGGAATTCAAAACAAGTCCGCTCAGAAAACACAACCTCGCGTAACCGGGGTAAACGGATCCCTCCAGGAGCCCCTCCCTGCTAAATCGGCAAAAACGTAGCCCATACCACAAAACTGCGGCAGACGACGCAAAGTTCCACCCCCCACGCTAACATATATATCATGCTCACACCCTCAGACCCTGTCGAAACTACATAGCAGGAGAAGATCCAATGGCATGGAGAAGAACACCCTACGGACTCAGGGCGGAGTTTGACGAACTCTTCGCTGACATGCAGAGACAGTTTGCTGAAACGATGGAGCGCATCTCGGGGAGCGCACAGCAGGTGCCCCGGCTCGGCACCGCCGAGACCACGATCGACATCCGTGAACATGACGCAGACGTCATCGTCGTCGCTGACCTCCCCGGCGTGGAGAGGCAGGACATATCGATCCGCCTCCTCGACCCGAGGACACTCCGTATAGCAGCCCGGCGCGAGGAGGCGCGGGAGACGGAGGAAGCCGGCTACCACATGCGGGAGCGGAGGGTCGGCATGATCTCCCGGACGGTTCCCCTCCCCACAGACGTCACGGATGAGGAGGCGCAGGCCACCTTCAAGAACGGGGTTCTTGAGGTGCGGTTGAAGAAGACCGAAGAGGCCGGCGGAAAGGTCATCCCGGTGGGTGAAGAGGCCGGACGGTTGCTCAGGGAGAGGAAGGAAGAGAAATACCGAGAAGAACAGGAAGAGATGGAGCCTTCAGGGTACCTCAGTCCACAGGATGTGATGGAAAAGGCAGAGTCGATCGAGCTGGAGCCGCAGGGGAGCCCCGAGGAGCAGGAGACTGCCGCGAGGCTGCGTCGGCGTAAAGAAGAACTCTACGAAGAAGGAAGGGAGAAACTCGCCTGAGGGTAGACAGACTTCAGGATCACGGGGCCGGGGAGCCCCCTTAGTTCAGCCGGGGTGGTTGAACCAGATCCGGGGGCGAGGGGCACCAGCCCCCTCGCCCAGAAAACACCGGATCTCTACACCAGATCCCTGATGGCCAGAAACCCCGACTCGATCCGGTCCGGGTAGGGCAGGCAGAGGAGACGGTGCTCCTCAAAGAGATCCTCCGGAGGACTCTCAGTAATTTTCCCGACCCCTGCAAGAGCGCAGGGGTGTGATCTATCTGGTAGGGCGTTTTTTAGGTGATTCCCCGTCATTCTTCCTCCTCCCAGGTCTCCCCGGGAAGAGTCGCTTCAGGGGATACGTCAAAGTATGACTCGATGAGTGGATCGTTCTCACGATCGTGATACTGCTTGCCTCCGTTCCGGGTCTTCACCCAGAGGCGGATCTGCTGTAGTAGTGTTGTACGGCTCATTCCTGTTATCCGCAGTGGGGAGATTCCCCTCTGACATATCTCACTCTGATCTTTGGAGATTAAATCTATTATGATACGTCATTTTGCCAATATTGCCACAAAATATCCCTATATCTAATAAATAGCGCTAAAATGAGGTTATTCTGGATTCGGCCCCTCATACCCGCAGAAACATCCGATCAAGTCTCCGCTTATCAAACGCGATCACCGTCGGCCTCCCGTGCGGGCATGTCCAGGGGGTCTTCGTCCGGGCGAGCTGTGCGAGGAGGCGCTCCTGCTGGTCATGCGTGAGGCGGACGCCGGCCTTCACCGCACCCCGGCAGGCGATTATACAGGTGACCGCCTCCCGCCGGTCTGGGCCGGTGCGGGATGCCCCGGTGAGGAGATCGGCGATCATCTCCCTGATATCCTCAGGATCCTCAAGTGCGCCGGGGCCGGCCGGCACCGACCGGACGGCAAACGTATCCCGGCCGAACTCCTCGACCACGAACCCCTCCTCCCCGAGGACCGGTATGAGATCGCGGAGTGCGGTGGACTCCCGTGGTGGGAGGGAGAGGATGGCCGGCGTGATCAGCTCCTGGGTCGCGGGTTCTGCATCACGCCTCTCCGCGACCTGGTCGTAGAGGATCCTCTCGTGAGCCGCGTGCTGGTCGATGAGGTAGAGGGCGCCGTCGGTCCCCTCGGCCACGATGTATGTCGCCGCCACCTGCCCCACCGGCTTCATGGGGGGGAGGAGGTTCTCTTCTCCCTCCATCTCCGTCCTCCGGAGCTGCCGGTCCGAGAGGGTGAGGGCCCGGTGACCTGCTACGTAGGCGGCCTCAGGCTCGGCGACCGGCTCTGCAGGGGCGATCTGCTGCTGCACCGGCGCTCCCGGTGCCTCGCGAGTGAGATCACACCCCGCGAGCGCCTCCCCGACGGCATCCCGGATCGCGGAGAAGATCTCGGGCTCCCGCGAGAGGCGGACCTCCCGCTTGGTCGGGTGGACGTTGATGTCCACGAGGGTGGTATCCAGCGAGAGGTCGATGAACGCCACCGGGTAGCGGTCCCTCGGGAGGAGTGTGCCGTAGCCCTCCCGTATGGCGGCGACGATCTGCCGGGTGGTCACGCTCCGGGCGTTTATGCTGATAGAGATCCCTGATGGGTTTCCCCGGCTCTCGGATGGCCGGGACACGTAGCCTCTGATCCGGAGGAGGGGGGTCTTTGCATCGATGGGGATTAGCGTGCGGGCGAGGTCGGCGCCGTATATGCCTGCTATGGCGTTCAGGAGCCCGCCCGAGCGCTGGGTTGAGATCCGCTCCCTTTCGTTATGCACCATGCGAAACGCAACCTCGCCGTGAGCGAGCGCGAGGCTTTCTGCGACCCCGTATATGTGGGCGAGC
>JAAZIF010000398.1 GCA_012510335.1 Methanomicrobiales archaeon
CACATACACCAAGTCGAAGAGCATACAACCCTGTGTTTTCTCGAGGCAAACCCGGACTGCGTCTGCGAACCGGTCCGGCCGGCCCTCGTACTGCTTGAGATACAATCCGCCGTAGACAAATGCTGCATCGTCAACTGCGGTGGTGGACTCTTCAGCAGCAGCCTCCACGCTGCGCCATCCGTCGAACCCTTCCGTCGTGGCTTCGGCCCTGGTGGGATGTTCGTAGTAGCATCCGGTGCATAAATAGTCTACCAGATCCGCAAACCCGGCCGACTCATACCCTTCGGGCCACCACTCAAATTGCCCAACGTGGTCCGGGCTGCCCCAGTTGACACCTACGTCGTAGTAAACAGGATACCAAGACCCTGTGTAGACACCCAAAGCAGCGTTTGGACGCACAGACTTTATAAGTGCGCGGGCCTCGGCTATGAAGTCACGAATCGCGTGAGCCCTGAGTTTCAGCCATTCCCCGAACAACGGCCCACGTATGATCTGCTCGCCGGGGGTAGGATCTCTGCGAAATACATCATCAGGCCAGTTGAAGGATCGGCCGACAGCGCTCTCCAGAGCTTTGCGTGTTAACGAGCTGAAATCGGAGTAGATGTTGGGGTATCTCATTCGGTCGAACACGAGCCCATCTACCGGGTAGCTGCGGCATATTTCGCCAACGATAGAGAGTTCGTATTCCCTGACCTTTGGATGCAGCGGATTGACGAACACTGCGTGATGAGCATCGCCACTGGTGCCCACGCGCGCCAACGCACTCTTGCTCTGCAAACGGGTCTTGCTTCCGCTTTCAACGATACACCTGAGCTGTTGGGCCAGAATTCCGGTTCCCAGAGCTGCAAACCCTCCCGGCGGTATCAACCCGGCCGCACAGGTCGAGTCAAATGGCTCGGAATCGAAGCGATCACGGGCAGTGTCCGGCGATGGGCGTCGTTGAAGCAATCCGGCGCGAACCACGCGCCCGTCGGAATCGATCACCGCACAGAAGGAATCTTCGACGAAATCTTCCGGGAACTGCTCGCCTCGCCCGTAGAGCAGCAGTCGATCCGCCGGGGTCGACCCTGCGCCGCACCGCAGTGGTTCGCAGCCATCGACCGATAAAATGCGTTCCATCTCGTATTCGACGCATTGCCAATCGGGATGCGAGTGCGCCGGACCGCCCTCTATCAGCCTGGAGCCTTCAGAGAACACATTTATCGCTGCGTGCACATCCAGCCCCGCTTTGTGGCCCTCTTCCACGACTGTGGCCAACAGGTCGTGGTCGGCTGGGTAGGAGTGATCGACGCTCGACAGTCGCGGCGCTAGTTCGCTGGCATACAATACCAGCCCCGAAAGCGGCTTGACGTCCACTATAACGGTGTTGATGTTGGCCGCTTTGAGCTTTCCAATCACCTCGGCCACACCTGCCCGCGAGGACAACAACTGCAGATTGGCCTGGGCATCCAGCCACATAGCACGGCCCTGCAGGCCGAGTTGGGCAGCCAATCGGTGCGCGAGGCCGTTCACGGCTTTGCCGGGGGGCAAAAACTGGTTGGGATCTATGATCAAGTTCTGACCACCACGGTCGCCGGGTAGTTGGATCCCGCCAGCGGCACAGTGATTATGCGAACCTTACGAGTCTCACCCGGGCCCAGATCGTACGATGCCAGCGGAACTTCGTTGGGCGGCATAGCGTACTTGGCCATCACGAACTTGCCATCTATGATGAACACTCCCGACGCAAGCCCCGCGCTCGCCTCGAACAGCACTTTGACATTCTTTTTCTCAGCCGTGGGGTTTTCGATCTGCAAGTTGATGTCGTAGGTCACCCCGTAGTTGCCATAGAGCTTCTTCTGAGCTGCTGAATCATCCAGCGCGTGCCTGCCAAGGG
>JAAZIF010000011.1 GCA_012510335.1 Methanomicrobiales archaeon
GGTTCGTTCCCCTGGGGAATGGACCAGATCATGGCCGGCAGGGCTGTCTGCATCCCCTCCGTGGCCGGCCTGCCTCCGGAGGCTGCGGCCGAGCGTGCGTTCCTCGATAAGTATGGGGTTCTGTCAATACTCCTTGTGCCGGTCGCGACCGCCGGCGAGATCCTGGGGGTCATGGGATTTGATACCAGAATACAGGAGCGGGCCTGGTCGGGGGACGATGTCACACTGCTCACGGTCGTCGGGAACCAGCTTGCAAGCCTCCTCGTCAGAACCCGTACATACAGGCGGTTCCGAGAGAGCGAGGAACGGTTCAGGACGCTTGTCGAGCGAGCACATGACTGTTACATCCGCAGAGATGCGGCCTCATCGGTCATCGAGTACATCAGCCCCTCATGGGGGCGCCTGACCGGGTATACGGTCGAGGAGTGCCTGGATGACCCTGGCCTCATCGAGCGGTCGATCCACCCCGATGACCGGGAGGTCTTCCTCGCCATGACGCAGGAGCCAAATTCCGACCGGCTTTATGCCTTCCGGATGCTCCGGAAAGACCAGCGCTACGTCTGGGTTGAGGTCTGCACGATACCGGTCTACGGGGACGATGGAGATCTGGCTGCGGTCGAGTACACCATGCACGATATCGATGCCTGGAAACAGACTGAGGCAGCGCTCATCGAGGCCAACAGGAAGCTCAGCCTTATGAACAGCGTCATACGGCACGATATCTTAAACCAGGTGACCGTGGTGCTCGGGCATATCGCCCTCGTCCGGGATCGGCCGCTCGATCCGATAGTCGCCGCGGCTCTCGATAAGCAGCAGGCTGCCGCCGGGATCATACGGTCACAGATCGAGTTCACCCGGGATTACCAGGATCTCGGTGCCCGGGCGCCTAAGTGGTTCCCCGTCGAACCCCTGGTCATCTCGGCGGCACAGACGCTCCGACCGGCCGGGATCCGGATCGTCACCGACCTCAATGGGGTCTCTATATACGCGGATCCGCTCCTCTCATCCGCCTTCTACAACCTGCTGGAGAATGCCATGCGACACGGGAAGACCGTAAACGAGATCCGTGTCACGGCCGTGCCGGCGGAGGGTGGCGGCGCCCGGATCGTCTGGGAGGATAACGGCGTGGGCGTCCCGCACGAGCATAAGGACCGGATATTCAAGCGGGGGTTCGGGAGCCACACGGGGTTCGGGCTCTTCCTTGTGCGGGAGATCCTCTCGATCACCGGGATTGCCATCCGGGAGACCGGGACGCCTGGAGAGGGGGCGCGGTTTGAGATCCTGGCACCGGAGAACGGCTCCAGGTTCACATGAGGCTGGTGGGTGGTCCATATGCGGCTGGCTGATGCCGCAATGCATAGAGAAATCCCGGGAGACCCCGTATCACCCTCCTCAGACAGAAAGAAGGGGATTCATGGGGCCGTGCGGAGGGAGGCTCCCCGGCCGTGATTCTAATCCGCACTCCCTGCCCGGTATGAGAGCAGTCTCTTCCCTGCCTCATCGAGGAGGTCGAGCCGGTCAGCGTCGATGCGGTAGCCTGCCACGGACTCGAGGAGGGTCAGGTACCCTGCTTCCTGCTCCATGACACCTTCAGGCTCGCCGCAGTACATCTTTGTCGATCCAGCCGGTCCGATGGTCATCGTATTCCCCGATACATCGAATACGGCAGAGTAGTGGTTGCACCCGGCGCTCCCGGCTACGTTGCCGTCGGCCGCAAACTCTGCTGTGATGGTCGTGCCGGCGATCGGCGAGGAGAGAGCATCCCCGTTAAGGGTAAAAGACTCAAGTATCCACAGGGTTCCGGTGAGGGGGGCTTCCGGCACCTCTTCTGCCTGCACGAAGAATAGTAGATCGGCGCCCGCTGCGTCCGTGAGGATCAGGCGATCGCCCTCCACCCGGTAAGAGGATACGTTCGCGAGGAGAACGAGGTAGCGGTCCTCCTGCTCCATGAGGCCTTCTGGCACCCCGCAGTACATCTCGGTCATGAACGAAGCCTCGATGGTGATACCTGCGCCGCGCCTTGTGTAGTCTGCACCGTAGCGGTTGCACCCGGCCGATCCGCCGAGAGTGCCGTCAGCGCCGAAGGCTGCCGTGACCGTAGTGTCGGCGATGACCGGAATCATAGTCCCGTCCTCAGCGGCGAGGCTCGCGAGCGTCCAGGACGTCCCCGCGAGATCTGCAGGCGCCATCTTCACGAAGGTGAGTACCGCAGCGCCGGAGGCGTCGGTGATCTCCAGCCGATCGTTCTCGATCCGGCACCCCGCCGCTGAGGAGAGGAGTTCGAGAAACCGCGCCTCCTGCTCCATGAGGCCTTCCGGTTCGCCGCAGTACATCTTTGTGCTGATGGCCGGCGAGACCGAGAGATCCGTGCCTTCGAGGTGGTAGTCTGCGCCGTAGCGGTTGCACCCGGCGGAGCCTGTGACCTTCCCATCGTCGCCGAACCGGGCTGTGACTTCGGATCCCGGAATGACCGGGGTGGGTGTGCCGTTCCCGGCGAGGTATGAGTCCAGGGACCAGGAGGGGCCTGTGAGCACGACGACAGCGCCGGGCGTCGACGTACCTGTTGTGCATCCTGCGGTGATGATCGCCGCCACGGCGATGACTATCAGCGCCGCCCCAGCGAGGATGGTCTCGTTTGTTCTTCTGTTCGGGGTCATATACCAGAATGTGGGCGGGGTTGTGCAATAAAGAAATGGTAGACTACGAAAAAAATCGAACTTACGGTTCTGACTCAAATAACCGGAGGATTTCCTGTAGCCGCCGGGTAGTGTGGCAGTCAGGGTGCTCCGGTCGGGCCATGTAACAAAATGTTACGGTTGAGCGGGGAATGTAACAGAACCCCGACAGCCCCCGCTCAACCGTAACAAATCGTAACAGGTATCCCGGATGCCGGAAGAACCTCTTCTCATGTCCAGGGTTGTCCGGATAGACGAAGAAGCGCTGGAGGTTGCCCTGAGGTACGGGAAGAACCTCTCGCTCGGCGTAATGAGGATGGAAGAGACGATCAGGAGGCACGAGAAGATGAATCGGGACTATAACGCCATCGAGGAGATGATCCGCCGGGCCATCAGGGAAGAACTTGAGGCCATTACCTCAAGGTACTGATCAGCCCCGTCCGCAGAGTTCCGTGAGTTGCCTGAGCCGATCTAAGGGCGCGCCGAGAAACTCCGCCGGCGCCATCCGCCACTCCCAGTTCCCCTCCGATGTCGAGGGATAGTTCATCCTCGCCTCCGCCCCGAGGCCGAGTATATCCTGCATGGGGATGATGCTAGTCCTGGCAACAGATCGCATGGCAAGGAGAATGAGTTCATGGGGGGCCTCGTCCGCTGTCACCTCCCTCCCGATGTAGGCGAAGAACCGCTGCTTATCCTCTCCGGACGCCTCCTCCTCAAACCAGCCCCGGGCCGTGTTGTTGTCGTGCGTTCCCGTGTAGCATATGAGGTTTGGGATATAGTTGTGGGGGATATGGGCGCTTCCCGGGAGACCCTCGCCGAACGCGAAGAGCAGGATCTTCATGCCCGGGAGCCCGAACCGGTCGAGAAGCCCCTGAACGGCCGGGGTGTTCACCCCCAGATCCTCGGCGATTATGGCAAAGCAGGGGAGGCGTCGCGCAAGCACCTCGAAGAAATCAGATCCCGGGCCGTCGACCCAGGTACCGTGCTCGGCGGTCTTATCACCGGCAGGAACCTCGTAGTAATCAGCGAACGCCCGAAAATGATCGATCCGGAAGAGGTCGTAGAGCTCACCGGACCTCCGGATCCGCCGCATCCACCAGTCGTAGCCCCGGTCCCGGAGCGCGGGCCAGTCGTAGACCGGGTTCCCCCAGAGCTGTCCGGTCCTGCTAAACATATCCGGGGGCACCCCCGCCACCACGGTGGGGCGGAGGTCTTCGCCCAGCTTGAAGATCCCCGGGTTCTGCCATACATCGACACTGTCGTAGGCGACATATATCGGTATATCACCGATGACCTGGATACCGAGGTCAGCGCAGTGCCGGCGGAGCGCCGACCACTGCCGTGCGGCGATGTACTGGAGGAACTTCTCTCTCCGGATCCCTTCAGCGAGGCGCTGCTGCATGTCCTCAAGGGCTGACCCCTGCCGGGTCCGGACCTCTTCCGGCCACCGGATCCACTCCTGCCCGTGGAAGTGATCTTTGAGGGCTACAAAGAGCGCGTGATCCTCCAGCCACCATGCGCTATCAGCACAAAACCCTTCATACCCCCGATCCGGCCCTGAGTTGAGAAACCGCTGGTACGCGACCGAGAAGATCCGCTCCTTATACCACGCAGCCGCCTCATAGGCTACCCGCCGCTCCGGAAAGTCGGGGCAGGGTTCCAGGTCGGCACGCCTGAGGAACCCGTCCCGTACAAGCCGGTCGGGGCTGATCAGGAGAGGGTTCATGCCGAAGGCCGATGGGCTGTAGTAGGGGGAACTGGCGTGCTCGATTCGCGTCGGGTTGAGCGGCAGGATCTGCCAGTAGTGTTGCCGGGCCCTCGCAAGCGCCTCGACAAACCGATACGCCGGTGGGCCGAAATCCCCGACGCCATACTCCGATGGCAGGGATGTGACGTGCAGGAGTATACCGCTTCCCCGTGTATGGATCACCCGTCAATCACCCGGAGAGAATGGTCCGGCTTTCTGGATCTGCCTCATATTATAGTCTCGCATCGGCTGGTTTGCACCCGTGCTCCGCGGCGCCGGAGGCCGGATGCCCCCTGAAGGCGGCACCCTTTTAAGATTCGCCGGCATCCATTGTACTCTGAGCGGTTCATCGGTGAACAAACCGGTCTTCTCAAATAGTGGCCGCTCTACCTCTCTTGGAGGAGTGGTTGCCCCTCACCCGGGGCGGCCGCTTTACAGGATGCATGACAGACATTCCCGTATCACGCGGACAGCGGTAGATGATGTCGTATGGATTTCTTCAGTAATATCCTGGGTCAGGGAAAAGGTTCAAACCCTACAATCAACCAGGGAAATGCTCAGTTTGAGGCTGGGAATTACAGTGAGGCGGTGAAGAGTTTTGAGAAGGCGCTCAGGGTCGATCCTGAGAACGGCCCCGTCCGGCTCTCCATGGGGCAGGCGCTCGCCCGCCTCGGCAGGGATGAAGAGGCCGCGGAATGGCTGAGGAAGGCCCTCGATTCGTCTCCCGGTGATCTCGGGATACTCCGGGCGCTGGGGCGCGCCCTGGCCAGGACCGGTGATTGTCAGGCGGCGGCGGAATGCTTCGCCGCGATCGTGGAGGAGAGGCCCGCTGACACAGACGCCTGGTACTGGAGAGGCGAGATGCTTGATGGGCTCGGCCAGTATGCCAGCGCAGCGGAGGCCTACACGCGAGCCCTGAGCGGGAACCCGGAAGATACAGTCCTGCAGGAGAAACTCGGGAGAACCCTTGAACGGGCCGGCGCCTACCAAGAGGCAGCGGCCTGCTTCGAGAGGATCTTCCGGCTGAACCCCGAGAAAAGCGGTGTGCTCGCAAGGAAAGGGACTGCTCTCCTCTACCATGGGGATTATCCCGGGGCTATTGACTCGTTTGACGGGGTGCTTGCCCGGGATCCGCATAACCCGGATGCCCTCCATGGAAAAGCCAGGGCGCTTGAGCACCTCGGCCACTTCCAGGACGCTGCCGACTGCTTCGGGAAGATCAGCGCTGCCGATCCCGGGAACAACCCCGCCCTGTACCACCGCGGCTCGCTTCTTATCCGGGCCGGGAGGTATATTGAAGCGATCGAGTGCTTCGAGAAGGTCGCCATCGTCGATCCGGACAACACCGCGGTACGCTACTCCATGGGCCTGGCCTACGACATGCTCGGCCGCTACGACCGGGCGATCAAGAGTTTTGACCATATCCTGAAACTGGACCAGGGCCAGACTCATATCTGGTACACCCGCGGCATGGCGCTCTTCCGCATCGGCCAGTACGCCGATGCGATCCGGTCATTTGATCGCATCCTCAAAAGCCGGGCGATGGCCGGGATGAAATGGATCGGGGATGGCACCGACCTTGCACTCTTTGAGAGAGACGACTCAGGCGCTCCCCTGAAGCCAAAGCCGCTGGAGGTCGACGCCTGGAGCAAGACCATCCTGAACTGCCGGGGGACAGCACTTCTCCACCTGGGTAGGTATGCGGAGGCACTGGCGGACTTCGAGCGCATCCTCGAGGCTGATCCCGGAAACGTCCAGATCCTGCAGCAGAGCAGCACCGCGCTCATCCATCTCGGCAGGTATGACGGGGCCAGCATCCGCCTGGATATGGTTCTTGAGAAGGAGCCACACAACGTCGTCGCCCGCCTGATGAAAGCTGAGGCCCTCGAGAATCTCGGCAGGTACGGCGATGCGATGGCACACCTCGATGCGGTGCTCGATGCCGGTGGAGGCGGCCCCCTTGCCATGCATAGAATTGGGGAGAGCCTGATGCATCTTGCGCGGTATGCGGAAGCAGCGGCGGAGTTTGATGCTCTCCTGGAGGCCAGTCCTGGAGATACCGCTGCTGCGATGAGCAGGGGAAAGGCGCTCATGCATACCGGGAATTACGAAAAAGCGCTCGAGTGCTTTGACCGGGTGCTCGAAGGGGCTCCGATAGATCGGGGCGCCCTGATCGGCCGGGGCGATGCACTCGAGCGCCTCGGCCGTTACGAGGAGGCTCTCGAGTCCATCGACCGGGCGCTGCAGTTTGATCCCGCTGATACCGGACTGCTCAACCGGAAGGCATGGCTCCTTGAGGGGCTCGGACGTTATGCCGAAGCGGTAGACAGCTACGAGACGCTCCTCGACGCCCATCCCGACGCCGGAGGAAACCTGCTGAGCCTCGGGGTAGCCCTTGCCGCGCTAGGCCGCCACGAGGAGGCTCTCGTATGGCTCGGGCGGGCTGTCGAGGTCGACCCCGGCGATCTCTTTGCCTGGTTTAACCTGGGCAAGGCCCTTGAGAGGATTGGGCGGTACGCGGATGCGGCCGGGTCTTACCAGAACGTGACCGCCGGGCGGCCGGGAGATACCGGTGCCCACTTTGCGCTCGCAGTCGTGCTTGCGGAGCTTGGCAGGCGCCATGAGGCGATCGAGTGCTGCGATCGGGTGCTTGTATACGATGCCTCAAACGCTGCGGCCATAAAGCTCCGGGCAGAGATGCTGGAGACCCTCGGCAGGCACAGAGAGGCAGGCGAAGCCTACGAGCGTTATCTCGAGATCTCCCCCGAAGACCGGGGTGCGCGGATGGCGCTCGGCATGACGCTTGAACGGGATGGGAGGTATGGCGACGCCATCAGGCATTACGCGGTGGTACTCAGTGGCGATGAGCATGACGCCGAAGCATGGCATACCCTCGAGAGCGTTCTTATGCATATGGGAAGATACGAGGAGGCGCTGGAGTGTTCAGACGGCATCATCGAGGTCAGCCCTGAGAACCAGTCTGCCTGGCAGAGGCGGGGAGAGATACTGATGTGGCTCGGGCGCTACGCGGATGCGGTAGGGTGTTTTGAGAAGGTTCTCGACGGCGACCCGATGGATACCCTCACCCGGCGTAAGCTCGGGAAGGCAAACGAGAAGGCGGGCAGGTACGAGGAGGCGATCGCCGCCTATACCCTGGTGCTCGACCGGGAGCCGGCGAACATAGAAACCCTCCACGCACGGGCTTCGGCCCTCATCCACCTCGGCAGGTACAGCGAGGCGGTCAGGTCCATAGACAAGATCATCGCCATCCTGCCCGAGGATCCCGCCATCCTCTTCACGCGGGGGGCAGTGCTCGAGAAGGCAGGCAGGTATGACGATGCCCTGGCAAGCTACGAGAAAGCGCTCCAGACAGCCCCGAAGAACGCGGCTATCTGGAACGCGATCGGGACGCTGCTGGATGCTCTGGGGCGCCATACTGACGCTATCAAGGCGTTTGATACGGTGATAGGCCTCGATGGTGGGGGTATCCATGCCTGGCTCTCCAAAGGGTCTGCCCTCGGCCGCCTTGGCCGCCATGACCGGGCGGTTGCCTGCTTTGATAGAGTCCTGGAGATGGACCCCGGCCATGCCCGGGCGTGGTACCTGAAAGGGAGAACACTTGACCGGCAGGGCCGGTTCGAGGAGGCGGTGGAGTGTTTCGGGAAGGCGCTCGAGAGCGAGGGACGGCCATGAGGTACCTGCAGGGGCTCCTGCTGCTTGCCGTGGTGCTTCTTGCAGTCGGTTCCGGATGCACCGATACAGCACATGTAAGGGCAGGGGATGCGATAAAGGTCCACTACACCGGCACCCTCGATAACGGGACTGTCTTTGACAGTTCCGCCGGGCGTGAGCCGCTCGAGTTCACCGTCGGCGCCGGTCAGGTGATCAAGGGGTTTGATGAGGGTGTTATGGGGATGCAGGTAGGAGAGACAAAGACCATCCATATCCCGGCCGACCGGGCATACGGGCATTACCGGGAAGACCTTGTCTTTCTCGTCGACCCGGATAAGATCGCGGGAGGAGAGAGCCTGACCACCGGTCAATCGATAGGCGTAACCCTGCCAGGCGGCCAGGTGCTGGTTGGAACGGTAACCGGGATATCGCCCGACGGGATCGTCATCGACGCGAATCACCACCTCGCGGGGGAGGGTCTCACGTTCTCCGTAAGGCTTGTTGAGATCGAGTAGCGATCTGTCCCGGAGATCCGGCGCCCTGGCCTCACGCACCAGAACCTGCAAAAGTACGCTACGATCGAAGTCAGAGATCGAATGGGAGGTGGATGTTGCCATCCACCCCCATCCAGGAACCGCACGCGTGGCTTTCACCGACTTCTGGCCCGGCCAATCCGATCGAACCTCACTTGCTTTCCCGCTCCAACTCATTGGCAGCCACAGGGGAGACCAGCACCTTATCAACCCGGTAGCCGTCCATATCGAGAACCTCAAACCGGAGATCGCTCCAGGTGAACCGGTCTCCGGCCTCGGGCGCACGCTCGAGGTACATCATAACAAATCCTCCGAGTGTCTGGTAATACCCGCGTTCCTCGCCAGGCAGGTTGCCCACGTCAAAGAGATCGTGGAACTCATCGATCGGAAGCATCCCGTCAAGGAGCCATGACCCGTCCTCACGCCGGACCGCCATGGCCTCGGGTGGGTGCTCGACCGACGGGATATCCCCGACAATTGCCTCCATGATATCGTGCGCGGTAACGATCCCCTGGATGACCCCGTACTCATCGGTTATAAAGGCGAGTCGTGCGCCGGAGGCCTTGAAATCCTCGAGTACTGCCAGCGCCATGACGCTCTCGGGCACGAAGAGGGCTGCCTCGATCGCCTCTGATATATCAGGGGGCTTCCCCCTGATCATACGTGCCCAGAGGTTGCGGACCGAGACGACGCCGAGCAGGTTGTCCAGGTGCTCACGATAGACCGGAAAGTATACGTGCCCGGACTCGGTCATCTTCTGCCAGTTCACTTCGGGCGGATCATCCACATCCACGGCTACAACATCGGGCCTCGGGGTCATCAGCACGCTGATCCTCCGATCACCGAGACGGAAGATGCTCTCTACCATGTCCCGCTCCGCCTCAAGAAAGACACCTGCCCGGGTGGCCTGCCCTATGAGAACCCTTACATCTTCCTCCGTGACCTCGGGCCCCGGAGGTTTCCGGATCCCGAGCAGCATGAGAATCCCCTCGGTCGATATACTCAGCACACGGACAAGCGGTGAGGCGGCCAGTGAGAGGATCCGTATAGGGCGTGAGATCAGCGATGCGATTTGGTCAGCGCGGGTCATGGCCACCCGCTTAGGCACCAGTTCACCGATAACCAGCGTCATGTAGGTGATTGCGATGACGACGATCGTGACCGCGAACGGCAAGGCGTAAGGGGCAAGCAGGGGGATGCCGGAGAATACCACCGCAAGAGACCCCGCGATCGTCGCCCCGCCGAAGGTTCCTGTCAAGATTCCAATGAGGGTGATGCCGATCTGGATGGTGGAGAGAAACGGTGTCGGATCCCGTGCAAGTTCGAGTGCGGCCGCAGCGCCGGCATCGCCTTCTGCTGCTCTCTTCTGCAGGCGTGCCGACCTTGCAGAGATGAGCGCGAACTCCGCCATCGAGAAGAAGCCGTTTGCGAGTATCAGGAGTATGACGATCGCTATATCAGTGGCAGGTGGCATCGCAGCATCCTTGCCAGCAAGGGTCTTAAACCTGCAGGGCTATCCAGGAAGAGGCACGGTACCCGGATGGGAAGGGGGCGCTCGCGGGATATACTTTTTGCCGCCAGCTCGCCCGGGCAGGCGGCGCGCTCCTGCTCGGCTTCAGCCTGCCGCCGATGCTGCTGGCTTTTTCGTAAAGTCTATATCTGCGCTTCGTGAACACCTGGCTATATCCTCATGCTTACGAGCCCCGGCACGATCGCCCCGGAGGCGGGCAGGTAATCGAGGTTGACTCATGAGATCCGCCATATATTACTTCCCCGGCACCGCCTACCGGTCAATCTTCCGCGCGAGGCCGGAAGATACTCAATCGCATATCCGAACCAGTTATTTCTAATCTCTTTCCTGTACCCGGCAACCCCGGAGAGCCGGATGGTCAACCATATATGGCTCTTTCGTTAAACCGTATGGACGTGAAATCGGTTATACTGGGTGGCGGTCTCACAGGTGTTGCATTGGCTCGCCTGCTCCAGGATCTGGGCGATGACGTGACCCTCCTTGAGCGCGAGGAGAGGATCGGGGGGCTCTGCCGCTCAAGGACAGAAGCGGGTTTCACGTTCGATGTGGGAGGCTCGCACATCATCTTCTCCCGCGACGCTGAGGTTCTCTCCTTCATGCTCTCGGTTCTCGCCGGGAACGCCGACCGGCGGGCGCGGGATACCAGGATTCTGTATAAAGGCCGCTACGTCAGGTACCCCTTCGAGAACAGCCTCTACCAGTTGCCCGCAGGAGATCGCTTCTTCTGCATCAACGAATTTATCAAGAACCTCATCGCCACCGAGAAAGGCGAGATCCCGCCGCCCACGAACTTTGCTGAGTGGATCACCTATACCTTCGGCCGCGGTATCGCAGAGTGCTACATGATCCCATATAACGAGAAGATCTGGAACTACCCGGTGGACCGGATGTCGCACCACTGGGTGGAGGGGCGTATCCCCCGCCCGCCGGTCGAGGATATCATTAAGGCAGCAATCGGGATCGAGACCGAGGGTTACGTCCACCAGGCGATCTTCTCCTACCCGGTGAGAGGCGGCATCGAGGCGTTGATCCGGGGGATCGCAGAACCGGTCCTCCCTGCCATCCGGACCGGTTTCTCAGTCACATACATCAGGGAGGAGGACGGGGGTTTTGCGATCAGTGATGGCAGGGAGACCGTCCATGCTGACCGCCTGGTATCGACGATCCCGCTCCAGAACCTGCTCCCCTGCCTATCAGACGTCCCGCCGGAGGTGCAGGCGGCATGCGGTGCCCTCCGTTACAATTCACTCTGTTCAGTCTTCATCGGTCTTGCAGGGGAGGTTCCCGGTATATCGTGGCTCTACATCCCCGATGAGGCAACGGGCCTCTTTAACCGGGTCTCGTTCCCCTCCAACTACAGCAGCGAAACCGCCCCACCGGGCCACTCCTCGATCCTCGCCGAGATCACCTACAACGATGGGGATGCGGTCTCCCGGATGTCCGATTCCGGGGTGATCGACCATACCGTTCAGTCTCTCATCGCCGCCGGGATCATCCCTTCCTATGACGCGGTCATCTACACCGGCATCGAGCGGCAGAAGTTCGCGTATATCGTCTACGACCTTGATTACCAGAAAAACATCGCCATCGTCCGCGAGTTCTGCCGGGAGCGGGGCATCGGCCTTCTCGGACGGTTCTCCCGGTTTGAGTACCTCAACATGGACGGTTGTATCAGGAGCGCTATCGACTTCACGAAGGCGGCGAAGGGATGAAGGTCAACATATTTGTCGAGGACTTCCGGTTCCTGCGATACATCGGGTGTGCAACGGTGGCGAGAACACTGTATAACCATCTTGCGCTGCTCCCCGGCGTGGAGGTCGCTCGCAACTCATATCACGACGACTTTGATCTCACGCACTATCACACCTTCGGCCCCTGGGCAATGTACCACCAGAATTTCACCAACGGCGTAAAGGTTCTGACCGCCCACTCGACCCCCCGGGTAAACAAGGGCAACATCGCCTTTTCAAAGAAGATAAACACAATATACCCTAAAATCTACCGGCAGTTCGACCACATCATCACGATATCGGAGCCCTGCCACCGGGAGACCGAGCAGCTCGCCCCGGATATCCCAAAGACCCTTATCCCGAACGGTATCGACCGGAATTACTTCAGGCACGATGATGAGAAACGCGAGTCATTCCGCGAAGAGTATGGTATCGATCCGGACCGGAGGGTGGTGCTCTCCGTCGGCCAGCAGACCCCCGGAAAAGGCATTTACGACTTCTTCAGGCTCGCGGGTCTGCACCCCGAGGTGACCTGGGTCTGGGTGGGCGGGTTCCCGTACGGGACGCTCTCGAAGGATTATGCGAAGATCCAGATGCTCAAGACCCATTCCAGCGAGAATGTTATATTCACTGGCATCATCGATGACACCTCCAGGGCTTACAGCGGGTCCGATGTCTTCCTCATGCTATCGTATGCGGAGACATTCGGCCTTGTGATCATCGAGGCTCTCTCATCCGGTCTGCCTGTTATCACCCGGGATATCTCTGAGTTCCGGGAGATTTTCGGGAATTCACCCCTCTTCTTCCGGGACATCAGTGAGGTGCGGAGCCTCCTCAACGACAGCGCGGCCCTGCAACGCTGTGCCTCACGGGCTCGCGCATCGACCGAGAGATACGACATCATGCTTATAGCAGAGCGGCATCAACAACTCTACCGGGAGTTGATCGGCGAATGATCTCCGTAGTCATTCCGACCTATAACGAAGAGCAGAACATCGAGCGCTGCCTGCGATCCCTTGCCGACCAGACGGTGCCGAGAGAGGCTTACGAGGTCATCGTCGTCGACGGGAACTCCAGGGACCGAACCCGGGAACTGGCTGAACCACTTGCAGATTCGGTCTTCATCCAGAAAAGCCTGCGGGTGGGCGGGGCACGCAACGACGGGATAATGGCGGCCGGCGGTGATATCGTCGCCACGACGGATGCCGATTGTATCCTCCCCCGGGACTGGGTGGAGAGGATCGGCCGGAACTTTGCGGAGAAGGAGATCGTGCAGCTCTACGGCACGGTCTACCCGATCGAGGATGGGCTCCGGAACCGGTTCTCGCTTGCCGGCGCAAACACCTTCTCGCGCCTTGGCTACCACACCCGGACGATCTACTTCACGCTCGGGTGCAACACGGCGTTTGACCGTGACGCGTTCATACAGGCAGGTATGTACCGGTGTATCGATGCCGGGGACGACCTTGAGATCGCGCA
>JAAZIF010000012.1 GCA_012510335.1 Methanomicrobiales archaeon
CGGTGCCAGAACGGCACGTCGATCGGCCGGGAGAGCGACTGCCAGGCAGTCCATACGACCCGCTCGGAGGCACTCTGCCACTCGCCGGCCCGCCTGGCCATATCGTCTGCCGGCTGCCCGATCGCGTGCAGGATCTCGTGCCAGATCCGGAGTATAACCACCTCGTCGTCCGTATCCTTCTGCCGGACCCGGACACTCGCCCGGTTCTGCATCCCGCCCCCGAGTGCCCGGGCGGGGATATCATCATCGAAGACGTAGACGGTTCCGTCAGGGATCGGGAAGGGAAAGCCCTTCCACATCGGGTCGTTCGGGTTGAAGTAGCGAACCTCCGGGGTGCCTGTCCGGACGGTGAACTCGAAGAACGGCGGGATGAATCCCAGGTGCGGTTCAAGCCTCCGCCGCAGATCTTCGGTCTTGAAGAAGAGATCGAAGTGAGGCATCGGGTGCGCATGGGTGGGCGCACTGATAAATCATGGGGTCTCTTCGGGGATACCTGCCGACCGGTTATCCCCGCCTACACTGATCTCTGGGCTAGCACCTCCCACCGAACGTCGAGGCGCGGCCCCGAACGGCACCCCGATCCGGGGCGAGCACCGCCTGCACCACGCGATCGGCCGTGGCGGCAGGGAGATTGCCATTATCCAGAACAAGGGAGGATACCCTTCTGGCTTTCCGGCGAGATGGAGATCATATGCGTGGACGGGAGAGGCCCCTTCAGCATCGCGATAGACCCGCTGAAGAAAAGTTGAGAGGGATCTCCAAAAATTAGAGAAGATTTTCCGGTCTTTTACCGGAAAGCACGTAACCCATGTAGCCCCTCCGCGATCCCGGGCAGGTATTCAGGCGGCAGTACTAGCAGATCCGGCCCCTGTCGAGGCCGGTGATCCGGATCCCGCCGAACTGACACTTGTTCTTGATGTTGAGGCCGATCAGGAGCGGCGTGATCTTCTCGATGATGCAGGCCCGCTCAAGCCTGCCGCAGTCGATCACCCTGATGCCGGGGATCTTCTCGATCAGCGGGGCCACCAGATCCTTGGCCGCCTGGTCATCACCGGAGATGAGGCAGTCGCAGTCGATCGGCTCACCTAGTTGCATGAACCAGGTCTGAGATATGTTGTTGAAGGCACAGATCACCTTCGCGTCCGGCAGGATCGCCTGGGACCGCTCCGCAGCGGAACCCTCAGGAAGGTCGATGTACTTCGTCGGCGATCCACCGATGCAGGACTCCAGGGGTCCGGTCGCGTCCAGCAGGGGCTTTCCGGCGGCGCCCTCCTTGATGGAGAGCAGGGTCGCCTTCTGGGCCTCAAGCGGCACGGTAAGAACCAGGACATCTGCTGCTTTCGCCGCGTCCGGGTTTGTCATGGCCCGGATGTTCTTGACCTCGCCGAGGAGTTCCTTCACCCTGTCCACCGCGGCCTGGGCCTTCTCAAGTGACCTCGAGCCGATGATGACGTCCTCTCCTGCCTCTGCAAACCGGAGGGCGATCCCGAGACCCTGACCGCCGGTTCCACCAATCACTCCAATTATCATATAAACCACCTCAATCAGTTTAGTGCTATTCTACTCGCTTTCACCACCCCATCTCTGAGATGCGGGTGCATCCGCCATGCTGTGCTGCATAACCCTGGTCTCCCGGCCCGGGAGTAGAGGATGCCGGACGTCCCTCCCGCTCAATCACACCAGGAAAAGAACGCCGGGAACATCTGTACATTGATGATAGTGACCGGAATATATATAGCGAATAGTTGTAGGCACGGGGGTTTTTTATCCCTCCCCTGACTTCATCGAACAGCGGGATGATGAACTCGCTCAGATGAACGCCGGCAAGCCGTTGTGCCTCCCCCTGCACCAGAAGTATTTTCTGATCTGTCCGATGGAGATTTGATCGTCAAATAGGAGATTGCCATGCATCCCTCCACAACCGCCAACCCCGGCTGACCTCCAGCAGGTATCATGCTACTGCGGTGAAGATTACCGGATGATGAGCATGCCGACCACCCCGGGTAGGGGGACACCATCACCGATAAGTGTTGCCAGTGCGCCGGGTGCTACACCCACATGCGGGACGTCTACAGGGTCATCGAGGAGCGCGGCGATTACACGTTTGTCATGCATAACCACTACACCGGGGATGCGGAGGAAGTGCGGATCGATCCGGATAAGACCACCCTCTTCGAGGACAAAAGCAGCATCGAGGGGCTGCCGGACG
>JAAZIF010000181.1 GCA_012510335.1 Methanomicrobiales archaeon
AAAATCCGACCGCCGGGATCATCCTGTGCAAGACGAAGAACGATGCACTTGTAGAACTCACCCTCCCGAAAGATACCAACGTCTATGCTTCCCGGTATCAGGTTTATCTGGTAGTGTTCTAATTCATAACTGGAAATGATATGTCAGGAATTCCTGCCAATTCGATACACGATCCGTAATACCTTCCCGCATCGCTGGCGTCATGCCTCCTTTCGTGTCAATGAAGTTGCTCGCAAACTGAAAACAGGTCCATCGCCCTGATATGCCCTATAATCGTCTTTGAAAATGACGCTGTTTTTCTCACAAATCGACTGATTCGTTGCCGGATTTTATTATTGTACCCCTCTGCAACAGATGTTGAGATCGAGGCGAGCGTCGGGTTGCCCAGGACTCTCTCCTGGATTATAACAACCACACGGTTCTTCTTATGCTGTTTGATCACCCGTCCATAGTCAATACTGGCTTTTGGGAAGTGCTTCTGAAGTGCGGTGAGGTACTGGGAATTCCACAAATATCCCATTTTGCTTTTCCTTGTCGCGTTTGAGGGACTTTCGCCCTAAAAGGTGGGTATGCTGGTGTTCCCGATCATGTAAAAAGGTTTACATACTTATGGGATAATCACCATATGTAAACCAGGAAGCGAGGTGAACGAGATGATCATAGGAGAGAGGTTGAAGATGGCCCGAACGATGAACGGCTTCAGCCAGAGGGAACTTGCCAGTAAGGCAGGGGTTACCGCCACCGCGATCTCCAAGTATGAGAGAGGCATGATGGTCCCTAGTTCGGGGATCCTCCTCAAATTAAGTTCCGCGCTGGGTGTAAGAGTCGAGTACCTGATGCGTCCGAAGCTCCATCCCATCCACTTGACGGTGCCGGTATTTCGCTCCACCAACCTCGGCAAAAAAGAAGAGGCGATGGTGAAGGAGAAGGTGCGAGAATGGCTTGAACGATATCTCGAGGTTGAAGGGCTGTTTGAGATCGAAAAGCAGACACGATTCTCCATTCCCCCTGGATATCCAATACAGATCACCGATATCCAGGAGGTTGAGCAGGTCGCCGTGAAACTGCGCCGGGAGTGGGGACTTGGCGATCATCCAATCGAGAGTCTTACTGATCTCATCGAAGGTAAGGGAATAAAAGTGGGAACGATCTCAGCTCCGGACTCGTTTGATGCGCTCGCGTTCTGGTATGACGGTGAAACGCCGGTCATCACCCTTCGGGAGGGGGTGCCAGGAGACCGGCAGAGGTTCAGTATCGCCCACGAGCTGGGTCACCTGATGGTCGAGCCATCGCCGGACCTTGATAGCGAGAACGTTGCGCACCGGTTTGCCGGGGCGTTCCTTGTCCCGGAAGATGTAGCCAGAGCGGAGTTGGGGGAGAGGCGGAAGAGGCTGGACATCTTTGAATTGTACCTGCTGAAGCAGCAGTACGGGATGAGCATCCAGGCATGGGTTTATAGGGCAAAGGATCTTGGTATCATCCCGGATCGGGAGTATCGCAGAATATTCGATTATTTCGACGAGAAGGGGTGGCGCAAACGCGAGCCAGGAGACCAGATTCCCCCTGAAGAACCGAGAAGGATGAAGCGTCTCGTGCTGAGGGCGTATGCAGAGGATGTGATCTCTGCGTCCCGCGCAGCGGAACTCCTCGGCAAGAGCATTTCAGAACTCTGCCAGATCGAAGAGGAGCGGCACGGTGGGTTCCCGATTGAGATGTGTGATTGATGCGAGCGTGATCATCGACCTCCACAATGGAGGTATCTTCGCCAATCTTACCCATATTCCATTAAATTTCGTTACACCGGATATAGTGCTGGCAGAACATCAGAATCCTTCTTCTGATGAGGTTCTGCGTTCTGGCATTCACGTCGAAGACCTTCCCGGCACACTTGTGCAACAGGTAGCAGAGCTTGCTCCTCAGAATCGTAAGCTGTCAGTGCAGGATCGCTCTGCATTTGTCCTTGCACGACATCATGATTGTTTGCTGGTTACGGGGGATGGAAGGCTGCGGCTACTGGCTGAACAGCAGGCGATAGAGTGCCACGGCACCCTCTGGGTTATGGATGAGATGATCAAGCATAGGATACTTACCCCTGCGTCTGCCAGTACTGCGCTGGAAATGATTTTGGCAAAGAACGCCCGCCTCCCGACTACTGAATGTGAAGAGCGGCAGAAAGCGTGGTGGAAAATGACAGAGAAGCACATGACTGCCGACCAGGAGTAAGTGGTTGTGTTACCTGCTGATGTTTACGCTACTTACCATCTAGGAAGATCCTCCGGTTCATTGGGTATCATTCAATCATCACTGTCGGTGGTGAATGCCGGTTCTGGTGCATTTCACAGGGATATGAGAAAAACCTGAAAATTTGGTTACATTTACTGGAATTCAATGTAGAATAGGTGACAGATCCGCTCTTGATGGCTTTCTGCAGAAAAGGTGAGGGGCGGAAGCGCTCAAGAAAGCAGAATTTCAGGGCGGCTTTGGTGAGGAGAAGGGAGGGAAGAGAGTTACAATGCTTCGAGTGCTACCATCGAAGGGGGATGAAAGCGGTGCCTCAGTCGCAGTTCGGGTAACAGGAAGAGAAAATAGCTGGGGGGGAGGACAAGGTCTCGCAAAGTGAGTAGAGGAAAATGATGCATCGATTTCTTGTCATCGTCGAGGAAGCTGACGGTAACTACTCCGCGTACTCCCCGGATATTCCGGGATGCGTGGCCACCGGGGCGACCCGGGAAGAGGCTGAGGAACGGATCTGCGAGGCGATCGAGTTCCACATCAGGGGGCTGGAGGAGGATGGATCTCCGGTCCCGCGCTCCCGATCTTCAGCGATCTATGTAGCGGTCGGTAGAGGGTGAACCGCCCCGGCTCAAGCCCGATCGCAGGATCGATTGAGACCGGCGCCGGGATCGAGCCCTGGATCTGTGATGACCATCTCTGGGTCATCACCGCCTGCATGCCGGACGATGAATACTGGATTGACGTGCGGACAGGGAGAAAGAAATGATTCAGAGAGAGATGTACATTTTGTAGGGGAACCCTGCAGGAAGGAACGACAGAGTTCATCGCACGGGTCGGGGATGGAGTTATCGTTATCAGGGATGTTCCCGCTTACATCTGTGATCGGTGTGGGGAGGCGTACTACACAGTGGAAACATCCCGGAAGATCGATGCCGTGATGGTGGATGCCCACAGCGGCAGGCTCTGCTGCCGGCCTCTCGCCGTCGGCGAGGTTGAACTCCGCCCGGGTAAGAGATTGTTCCTGCCGTGAAGGCCGCCGGACCGGATTTTTCAGCGACGCAACTACCAGGGAGCAAACGTATATCTTCTCCTTCCGATAAGACTGATCG
>JAAZIF010000182.1 GCA_012510335.1 Methanomicrobiales archaeon
ACCGAGGAGGTCGTCTATTGAGGATATTTCTCTGAATCGGCCGGCGGTGATATCTTCTTCGCTCGCCTGAATCGTCGCCATTGTCTCGGGGTTACTCAGGATCTCGATTGTATCAAGGAGGGCATCGAGATCTTCTCGCCGGACCATTGTCTCCTGGATCTTCTTGATCTCAAGGTAGAGCTCATCGATGGTGACTGCCGGAGCCATAAATAGTAGTCACTGTATGCTCTAATAAAAGTATTCCGATGGTATCGGAGGCCGGCCGGCCTTCCGCGTCGGACCGGTGCGGGGTCAACGGATGGAGGTTTTTTCTTGCTGACCCCGCACCTGGCTGTGATCAATCTCTTACCGGCCGGAGGGGCACCATGGGGAAACCGTTTGATCGGGATATGTTACACCCCTCGAAGCCACCCCGGGGGCAGGGGGCCGCCGGCACCGGGATGCGATCCGCCCGGAGGCTGGCCGGAGAAGGGCGCTCTGTGCGTTCATGGATATGTGGCAGGACGCGGAAGGGCTTACCCCGGCGGGAGTTAAGGAGGCCGGCAAAGCCCGGGAGCTGATGTTGCTCTTGGATCCCTCCAGCGAACTTTTCGTCACCTGTTGCCCTGAAAAGATCGATTAACGATCAAGCCCGGAGTATATTTCCCGGATAGCAGATTCAGAGTATGCTATTGCAACTGCAAATATATCTTCGATGGCGCTATAGCTCTCTACTGTCCATGTAGACCTCATATTGTCAAGTGCCCCCCGGGGGAGTGTTGCCAGATTGGTTCCTCTCTTGACGAACGTCGCGACATATGGCTTTCTATCTCGATAACACCAGCCGTATTCCATTCCGACGGAGTCGAGCAACCTTGTCTCCATCCTGGCGGGGGGATGAGGATGAAGATGTATATTTTGCTTGAATTGTAGAGCTCTTCACTCATCCGAAGAGAATATCCTGCATCGGTCTCGTCCGGTCGTTGTACAAACACCTCATGCAGGTCGATGGACATTTTCGCATTCAGGCCGCGCTTTGTCAGGGATTCCCTGACACGTTCTAACTCACTGATGCGGAGTTGCGAGAAGTACCCGAAAATGCCGATCTGAACGGACTTTGAATAAGATCTAAATTCCTCCTCTCTGCAACGGTTATCCGGAGGTATCATCTATTATAACTGTTTTCTCTTCAAATCATAAAGGTATAGAGTCTAGAGAATGTAACTCTGGGGATAGGAAAAATATAATACGTTACAAATTCTAAACTCAGGGTTGAGGTATCAGGGCATGGACCAGAAGATGATAGAGGACCACCTCTGCAAGATTCCTGTACAGATCAGAGAAGTAGTGCAGAGTCTGGACACTGATGAAAAATGGGCCGTTTACATTGCCCTCCTTGAGAATGAGCGGATGAGTTTTAGTGCGCTTCGGGATCTCTTCGAGATGAACCCGTCTCAGATCACCAGGATCCTGAAAGCACTCGTTCTCGGCGGGATCGTCGTGAAACGTGCAAAGAGTCTCGGGGATGTGGATGACAGCGCTCGATCGTACTACGAGCTC